>PNBI01000001.1 GCA_003135935.1 Methanomassiliicoccaceae archaeon | reverse complement strand
AGTTCAAACCGAGTTTTATCCGATCATCATGAATAAGATTGACTTTGAAAGGGCATATTATGTTAAATTGGGCAGAAGTGGGAAATGGGAATCCAACAGCGTAAGTGAATCGAAGCTAAGGATTGGATGGAAGGAGGTGAAGAGAGAGGATTTCGTCCAAAAGAATTGGGCCGGAATCGAAAAAGCAATAAGGGATGATTTTGACGACCAGGGGGCTGCCACACGCGATTTCAACGCGTTGAAGAACCTAATGAATTCTGATTCAAACGATGTTTGGATAACTTTCCACAATTCAATGCTATGGTGGTGCAAACTAAAGGGTACGGGAATTCTGCACGACGATGTGTCCAATTACCTCGAAGTCGAGGGGAATTGGAATAATAATGATACCAAAGGAAGAATTTTATTCATGAATCAATTGCCGGGGTCTCTTTCTAAAATTCAGGGATTCAGAGCGACAGTGTGCAGGGTTGGGGAACAAAGCACCTTGAAACGTGTGATTAACGCAGAAGCAAGCCCTCAGTACAAAGAGGTTGTGGATAGCAAGAATGTCTTGGTCGCGAACCTTGCCCATATCATTAAAGAGCTTCACCCCAAGGACTTTGAATTATTGATCGATCTTATATTCACGGCGTCTGGCTGGAGGCGGGTCAGCCCGCTTGGAAAGAACATGAAGTTCTCTGACATTGAACTTCAAGATCCAATCAATGGATATCGCTACCAGGTTCAGGTAAAATCAACAGCGACTCTAAAAGAGTTCAAGAAATATGAGGAAGGCTTTGATCAGGCCTTCGACAAATTATTCTTTGTAGTTCATACCCCAGATAAGTCCCTAATCGACTATCAACCTACCTCAAACGAAATACAACTAATTTTTCTGGAGCAGCTTTCCAATATGGTTGTTGAGAACGGCTTGATCGATTGGGTACTTGATAGGGCGAAGTAGTTCATTAGCCATCTTGCAAGAGGTCTTTCTTAAAACTTTCCTTTTCTTAACTATCGAGGTTAGTCAAAGAGATACCTCGTTTTTTTGATTTCATTGAAGTTTCCAAGGTTGGAATCAGCCAGTATAGTAATTAATAGTCAAACACGGCGATATCCATAATAAGCATCTGCGAAAATGTGTTCATTGCTATTCAAATTTCAAATCCCGAAGTAGGTGATAAGCTGATCCCTTAAGGAGGGCGAGTTGGTATGGCCAGAAATAAGAGATTGCTGATAATCGAATGCATTCCCCGTTCAGAAAAGTTCAATGAAAGCCTGGTATTGTCAAACTTCCTAAGGATGACTGAGCCAGATGCCATTCACACCCATTCAATCAAGACAAAATTCCAGATGTTGAATTACTTGGGCAGCAAGCGAGATCTCCAGAAGTTCGATTNNTCTCAGCACACGGAGGAGAGGATAGCGAATCCATAGAATTGCCCCATGGAACCCTCCGACCCGAAGAGCTGCCTGAAGGGTGTTTTTCTCGCCAGACGATTACACTTTCGGCGTGCGCAATGAGCCGCATGGACTTCGTTAGCGAGTTCATGGAAACGACTGGGGCTTCTAGAGTCATCGCACCGGTGTACGATGTCGAGTTCATCGATGCGGCTGTCTGGTTCATCAATTTCTATTACCTCGTACTGCACCATAGCTTCACTCCGAAAGGAGCGTTCGATAGGACAGACATGAATTTGAGTGGCAAAGTGAAAGGTGGTTTTCAATTCTGGACTTGATCAAATGAAACTGAGACATGTTACTATTAGTATTCCTTGGGGAATCTTAACCCATCAATGTGGGATGAGATGATGAACGACAAAATCAACCTCTCACCTATGAGATTCAATTTGTACGCTGACTCAGAGAAGGAAGTAGCTGGGGTGTTATCGAAATGCTATTCCCGCAAATGCACATCGTGCCAGCTAATTAGTGAGTCTGAGATCGATAAGCTCATACCCCCTTACGTCACGGAGATTAACATCCGCCAGGTTGTGGACCGGCAATCGAAGGGCCTGAATAATACCGTGAAAGAATATATCAATGAGTTGTTTCCCAACAAACCGGAAGAGTTCAAGGCGCGCCTCACGAACTTGGTCGAAGATATCATTGTGCATAGGTTGGCTGGAACCCAATCTCCCTTGTTGCAGGAAGGCTATCTCATGCAGCCACTTCCGCCCAATGGGGATCTTGTCGCCATCGGCACGTATCATATATCCGACATCGTTGGCATAATCAGCCAAAAGAAGAACGTTGGGACTGCCACTGATGATTTCAAGCAAGATCTGAAAAGATTGATCATGTTTACGGCCATGGGTTGTTATGGTAACGGGATAGTGTCACTCTGTCCCTCTCGCATCGAGGCTTCAGCCAAGACCCTTGGCGCCGATGAAAACATCCTTGCTGAGGTGGTATGGATCCATGAAGAGATGCATTCACTCATGAATAGCGATGTCAGTGGAGAGATAAGTGAGCACATAGTTCAGAGCATGACTGCAGCAGCCCTCGACAAACTCGGCATGAATCGTCATCTCGATGCCATGATTGAACTTGCAAGCAACCAGCCTGACGCATATGCGTTCTTTGCGCAAGACCCGAACATAGGCCTGCTGAGCAGTAAGACAATGTTGAAGAATATTTCACCTCCTAAGACGCTGACAGCTTCTGAAATTGGCGGCTCGAGCCCAAATCGGGCTAGAAAGCAGCTTGGAGCCTTGAAGAGCATGAATTACAAAGGCAAAGTAATCCAAGTCAATTATCTATACGAAGCAGCCATCAAACTGGCGGAGTGCATGATCAGGGAGGACCGCCCGCGGTTCATCAATAATGTCCTTCCTCTCGGAGGCGACCAGCCCTTCTTCAGCAGCACACCGACTTCGTTTGGTCCATCCCATCAAGTCTCGGGTGAGAATATACACTTCCATGGATCGCCCCGCACCACTATCGCTAACATAATGGAACAAATGCTTTGGGCATTCGGAGATAACCCCCGTGTCATGGCGTTGAATCGGACTGATTAATTTCATGTGAAGGAATGCGACTCCCCTTCAATATGCATAGTAATCGGGAACTCTTTGGCTAATTGGATCCACTGGTTCTATTGAATAGCAAAGACCTAATCAGATACTAACTGCCAATGGTATCGTCGTAATGCTCGAATCAAAATTGGGCGAAGTGAATCCTATGAAATGCAAAACTTGCCAATCCTTGCAACGAACACGCTGAATTACAGTCCGTCATTGGGTGAAAAATCTCACATGTAAAAACGGTAGTGATCTTGAGTTGGCTTCTCTTCCTGAAGCTCGGAGAGTATCGCACCAACCCTTGAAGCAAATTCGAGGGTGATCGGACGATTTGTAGAGAATGACGTTGTGTTCCAGTTCAACTTAGTTAACCCTAGTATCTCCCGGCAAATTGTTTCCGCATCGCTATCTCCGTCATGCATTATTTGCAAAGGCTCTGGGACCTTATGTCCGGGATAAGTCCTCAACCTTGGAATGTATCCTCCAGTGAAGAGAAGATATTCCCGAGATGTCAATTGGATCACCGTCCCTCTCAATACTGGATAGTCACCGCCTCTGACGACTCTAAGTGCAGTTGATCTCCTGATCGACACAAAATCCCTTCTCATCCCTTCCAATACGCGTCCGAATCCTGAGGTCTCAGCTGAACAGAACTCCGAAGTCTTGTGAATCACAACCCTTGTTGGAGACGTCCCCGTCTTCGCAACGTATTTCTTCAGCACATCCCTCAGAAGATTCTCGCTCTGGATCTCAGACAAGTGCGGTTCTCGTGTTCGTTCGTCAACGATAACGTCACTCCCTCTCAAGACGAACCCTTCACCGCTATGCGTAAAGAGCTGAGCCATCGACGATTCAATACTCTGGTTTGGATTCCTGACGTTTCTGTAGAATGAGATTCCAATATAACATGTACCTGGCATAAGCTTTGCAAGCCGCCATGGCCGGCCGTTTGCCTTGTAGTAAAGCCCCATGCTGAAGTTCCATGCGAAGGTCGCCTGGTTTTGACCCTGTCTCTTTTCCTTGTAGTCCAGGAACGCCCTCGTTGAAGACTCTCGTAATATCTGGATCGGAATGCCTGTAGCCATTGCTCTTCCTTTCATTGAATTGTGGAGATCATAGTCTTTGTCAGGCTCGGTGGATAGCAAGTCGCTCTCACTAATGCCCCAGTCTGTCAGGAAACTCTGGTTTAGGTCTTTGAGAGACGCGACCCTCTTCTCGAGTTCCGTGAATTTCGGTATCTTTGCTCCTCTTGTCTTCCTAGATATACCACAGTGCTCCTCAATGAGTTTAGGCAATGTGCATATTACCACCTGGGGCTGATCATCTTCTAGCCTTACAGACTGCAACTTGTTGAAGTATAAGAGGCTGGCAGCTGCTATCCTCTCATTCGCATCAGTGATCGCGAGGATCCTACTAATTTCGTTATGGGTGATTATAGGGTTCCATCTTTCAGTATTAATCAGCTCACTCTTGACAGATGTGTCCATCGAAAAACCTGGAAAGTCTGGATAAAGCCAATGATTCGACTCATCACTCTGAATTCTATTTCTTAGAGATGATATTAGTTGCTTCGCGAGTGTTAGAGTCTCGCCTGTTCCTATGATACCGACGCGTATTTGAGAAGGTGAAGGGGCTTCCTCAGATGATGAATAATAGGGTCCGAACTGTCGAAGGCCTATTCTTGGGTCTTTGTCTTCACCCCGACCACCGAATATGAGATCGGGCTCATCGATGAAAAACCCAAAGAAACTCCCCAACTACTCCACATCTCCTCTTTCCGTGATGGCATCATGGACTGGTACGTCTGATTTGATCCCAAACCCCAGTTTGACTTTCATCGGCTCAAAATCGATTTCGAGGTCACCAGATTCAAAGATAAAAGGTCCACTTTTCAAACCGAGTTTGGACACGAAGAAACTCATATTACGGAGGAAGGCCTTGTTGAAATCGTCGTGAGACACACTAGTAATGAAGGCACCTTCCTCAGGTCCTCTCCTTACCCTTCTTCCATCCCATGTGATCACGTATGAGGGTAACAGCTGGAGATAAAATCGGTCTTGTATGCAGACAAATCGAATTGTCGCGGCTCCATGCAACCCAACTACTTCATCAAGCTGGGGGGCATATATCATGGTTGCAACCTGTCGCACCGATTTCCGAGTAAGGCCCTCCCAAAGCTCTTCTCTGTGCTTCTCCTCATACCGAAGTGGGTAGAATATCCTCTTTGTCTTCCAATCATAATGCATGCCATTTGATCGCGCTATCCAAGCCAGCGTTGAGTTAAGAAGCCAAATCAAGACAGGTCGTCGGTCGTCATCTTGCACAAATTGATCTGTGGGCATGCGTACCGAACTGCCTTCAACGATAAGAGGTCTCAGAGGTGAGGTTGAGATGTCCATGAATGAGAAGACTCCTCCTGACCAGACCACATGCGGAACTTCCAATTCGACTTCAAACGGTATGCTTTCCACGGCCAATTCTGCCGAATGAATGTAAGCAGGGATTGACTTGACTTCGAACAGGTTTGTAGCGAGCACTTCATCTACTTTGTCTGGGTTCCCAGAAATCAGAGATATTTGGTAACCTAAATTTTCACATCTCTCTCTGATCTTCTTAAGTTCATCGAGTGGAGCTCTGATAGATTGGGTTCCTCTTCGGATGAAAATCTCGCCAGTGGAAAAGACTTTCTTCTTCATATCGCCGCTAATCACTTCGCCATCTCTGAAAGGGATAAGTATCCTTCCTAATGGTGGAATATAGATGGCTGCGAATTTCTTCAACTCATCATCGATTCGATGATGAAACTCTCTATAACCCAGGGCAACGGGCTCCGTACAGTACGAATTGAATTTCTCCTGCAATTCCGCCTGATCGATATGATAGTCCTCAGGAACCCCCACCTGTTCTATCGACCCTGTTTCTGTCTCACCAACCCCAATCAAGATGAAACCGCCACCATTGTTTGACATTGCGAACATGTCCTTAGCGATCTCAGGGAATTTTGCCTTCGAGAAGTCAATTGTTCTCTTGAAATCTACGTCTGGGGTTTCCCTTCGCTTGGACATGAGATAGTTAACGAAGGTATCATCGAGTGGAGAGGTCTGAACAAGATAGGGGATCTCCATTTCCTCGGGTTCGGGGGTCAAGTAAATAGAATATCAATGACGACGATAATAACATATCCTCAGATTGGCAAGATCTTCATTCGATACTGAGACGGTTCCTTTTTCCAATTAAACCATTTCAATCTGGAATAGGCAACCTCTGCTAGTAGCTCACCTTCTAACAGCCAGTTCGAAATGAAATGTGACCATCAAAGATGGATCCAATGATCAGGAGCCACGCCGCGCCCAAAACGCCATTAATAGCGAAGCAGTAGCCCTTTCGACGAATTCAAGGGCAAGTAATTAAGTTGATTTGCCTGAATACTCGTTTGATGGTGAAATGAGGATTAGGAGTCTGAAGATCAATAATTTCAGATGCATCAATGAATGTGAATTGAATTGTCAATATCTAACCGCTCTTGTAGGCCCAAATGGCGCAGGAAAATCAACTTTCTTGAGAGCATTGAAGGTATTCTTTGATGATAGTGCTGATTATGACATACACGATTTCTATAATTCGAATACGGCGCAGCCCATCCTTATATCGGTAACTTTTACAGATTTGAACCAGACTGAAAGGGAAAAGTTCTCAAAGTACATGCTTGGAGACCTATTGACTATCGAGAAAGAACTAACCTATCCTCGTGGGAAAGGAAGCCAGAAATACTATGGAAAGGCAATGGCCAATCCTGATTTCGTAAGAATCCGACTGGCAAACAACGCAGCTGAAATGAAATTGAATTATAATATCCTCGTCGAATCCAAGAGATTTGAGAGCCTTCCGCCATTAGGTTCAAAGTCATCTAAAGACCAAATAATAAGTAATCTGGATAAATGGGAATTAAACAATCTGAAGAGTCTTGAAAGAACCAGAGACAACGGACAGTTCTTCGGTTTCAAGGAAGTCGGTATGGCTCGGCTAGAACAAAGTGTTAGATTTCTCTACGTTCCAGCAGTAGCCGACCCGAAAGCGGAGAGTCAGGATTCGAAAGGAACGGTTATCGCAGATCTGATAGATATCCTGGTGAGAAACACACTAGCTAGCAATAGCGAATTTAGCAGTCTGCAGGACGAGTTTAGGGTAAGAATGGATGGAATTGTGAGATCCGGATATGATAATGAATTAGATANNGATAGTCTTGCCATCGATCTTACAACATCAATGGAGAGATTCGCGCCAGGAAATAAGGTAAAACTAGATTGGATATTGCCTGAAGAAATCGACATACCAGCTCCAAGGACAACTGTAAGGATTATTGAAGAAGGTTATCCATCACTTCTCGAAACATCAGGTGATGGAGTCCAGCGAGCTTTCTTAATGGCTGCCTTGCAGCATTTACTACAAATTCAATCCATTATAAAAGAAAAGGAGGAGAAAGTAACCGTTGAAAGTATTCCAGAAATCAGGATATCTGGGTCGAAACTTCCAACAATGGTATTAGCCATAGAAGAGCCTGAACTATTTCAACATCCAAGTCGACAACGCCACATTGCACGCATACTAAGTCATCTTACAAATTTAGAAAATAATGTGGATGGTAGTATCCAGGTCATTTACACAACACATTCCCCTTTGATGATCGATCTCGAGAGATATGATAACATAAGGCTAATACGAAAGATTGACAAAAATCCAAATGAGCCAAAATGTGCTAAGGTCTCGTGCGCGACAATGGAAGAAGTCACTCGAGAGATGGAAAGAGTCAACGATGTTCCTAAAGGAGGATTTCATGAGGATTCCCAGATGGCGAAGGCACAGACTCTAATGACACCATGGATCAATGAAGGATTCTTTTCAAATGTTACAGTGCTTGTCGAAGGTGAAGAAGATAGAGCGATTCTTATTGGGACTGCGGCTGCAAGGGATATCGATTTTGATGCGCTCAACATCTCCATATTACCTTGTGGAGGCAAGAGTCAAGTTCTCAAAGCAGCTGTCATTTTCAAGGCGCTAGAGATAGCAACTTATACAATATGGGATTCAGACAGAGACAAGGAAGATTCGAGACCAGAGACGAATAGATCATTATTGAGGGCAATGAATTGTGAACCCGAAGATTATCCGCTGGATAAGGTCGAGTCTAAATATGCATGCTTTACTAACAATTTCATGGCGACAATTCAACCGGAAATTAGTGAGTTTGAAGAATTCAAGAATGAGGCTGTTACTTATTATTCGTTAGAGAATTGGCAAATGGCTCGCAAGAACCCGCTTGTCCTTTCAAGAATCCTTAGAAATGCATTTGAGAGATCGCACCAAAGCTCAACAGCGGATCAAATCCTAGATGCGATTCTTGAGAGAAAGAATTCGGCGGCCAGAGGTGAGTAGCAATGGAACGCACAAGAGTCTTATCCAGTAATGTTTGTTCGATTGGTTATGATTGTGATTCGAGGATTTTGGAAATCGAATTTAAGGGTGGGAGTGTCTATCAATATCGAGGGGTTCCGGAATCAATATTCACGCAGCTACTAAACGCAGCATCAAAAGGATCATTCTTTCATTTGAATATCAAAGATTCATACCCTTGTGCCCGGATTAATTAATGCGAAATTCGACTTTAAGGAGAGTTGCCTCCATCCATTTCCTTATCCCACCCTATAAATCATAATTTCGGAGTATGATGCTCAAAATGAAATGTGAGTACTTCGTTGCTGGTGGGTTTAACTATTCAACGAATGTGCCGAGGAATTACTAATGACTCACCGCTTTGATGGGGCTAACATGACGCTCATTTTGCATATTCGGAAGGCGCTTCGTTATTAGGATAGCTGATAATCATTACCCGATATGTCTTTGGATGAAGAGGCTCTCGAAATCAGCCTGATGTCTGCTTTCGTAGGGAACTTGGACATGAGTCCTGCAGACATCGACATGGCAAGGATGTCTCATGAAGGTGCGATTCAACTTTTGGCGGAGTTCCTGTCATCACTGGAGAAGATACTTCCAACCCTTGTACAGGCAATCGAAACACACGGCATCTCTGAGGACGGAGTAGATATCCTCTTGAGATCGATGCCTGGGGGTCTGACAATTGGGTGGCAACTGAAGTCTCACTATGACCTCACTCAGCCGGATTTCCAGCGCTCCGTTCTGGCTCAGATTCTCCGTTCAAAGAAGTACGATTTGGATCGCTTCATCGTGGTCCTGTGCACAGACCCATTGGAACACAGTAAAAAGATCAAGGCTCTGGTCACGGAAGTTGCTCAGACATCATCTGACTACGTCAGGGTCGTTCTGCCAGAGGACTTCTTGCGCATCCTTCGCAAAGAGAACTGGATTGCTCTTCGAGGAAGGGTCGTATCTCGGCTAATGGGGGCGCCTGAAGTACCTGAGAAAGTAAATCAATCAATCGTAGGTGCTGACCCAATGAGTCCCCGTTTCGACACAAGTACCCCATTGCAATTGAGCGCCCAGGCTCAGGATTCGTATAATGCAGGCTTGAGGTATGTTGCCGAACGCAACTTCGCCTTGGCGGAGGAGTGCTTCGAAACGGCGCTGAAGATCGAACGGAGCCCCACAGTCTTCAATGCTCTTGCGGCCACCCAGCTCATGCGAGGGGACTTCACCTCGGCCATGACTAATCTTAGAGAGGGGTTGAAGGAGTCCCCTGCGACTTTAAGCTTGCTTTACAACCTGGCTGTTGCCTATTTGCGACTTGGATTGACCGATGAGTCCCTGCAATATGCACGCGATTGTCAAAAGGCTGAGCCGAATAACCCTTTGGTGCTTAAGCTGCTTCTGAAAATACTGGTAAGATTGGGACGATCAAAGGAAGCTCTCGAGGAGGCGGCGCGTGTCATGGACATGCAACATATGATTGAGGCTGAGTTGAACCTGACGCTAGCAAACGCCGCGCTGAATACTGAACAGACTAGCCTGGCGGAGAGGTTCTACACAGAGTTCTCCAACAGAATGCCCAAGGACTACCGGGGTTACTGGGGGCTAGCTATTTGCGAGAGGCGTTCTGGGAATTATGCTCAAGCTGCGCAACTCTGCCGACGAGCATTGGAACTCGAACCGAAGGCAAGCGTTCTTTACTTCGAGTTGGCCAACAATCTTCGAGACTCGTGTAACACCGATGAAGCACTGTTGGCCTTCAAGAAAGCGAATGAACTTTCCCCAAAGTCCGTCCCCATAATCGGGAATTACGCAAACTTGCTCAGGGACCTTGGTAGACTTAGAGAGGCAATCGAGGTCTATGACATCCTGGGACTCCAATCTCCTGCCGATCCACTGGTTTGGGAGAATCGTGGGCAGTGTCTGCGGAGACTGGGTAAGCATGATGAGTCAATCGAATCCTACAGGGCTGCCCTGGCAATTGTTAGAGAGCCAGGTAGTGTCCTGCTTAACTCCGCAGGATTAGCGTTGATTGAAGCGAACAAATTAAGCGAAGCGAAGCATCTTTTAGAGCTCTCGGTATCTCGCGATCCAACCAACTGGATGCCTCATTCGAACTTGGCGACAATCTTCTGCATGATTGCCGATTTTGGGAAGGAGGTCGAGGAATTGAAAAAGAGTATAGAATTGGGCGGAAGAAGTGATAGGGAGCTCACAAGGTTGGCATCATCGTACGTTCGATTAGGGCAGCTCGACAAAGCCTATGAGAATGTCAGACTGGCCATTAAAACCAATCCGAATTTCGCTCCTGCATTGGGGACGGAGGGGCTGATTCTACTCAAACAAGGAAATCGCGCTAAAGGTATTGGACAACTAAGGAGAGCAAGAGAGCTTGATCCATCTCTGGCCTTTGTGAACTACTGGCTNNCTCTAGATCAATTGAAGGCCACTAGTAGGTGAAGCCGATCCATTCCGGGGCGGTCATTGACGCCACTTGTGCTTGGAACAAGATGTGAGCAGATGGTACCTGAACGCATCAAGGACTCTTGCTATCAGCGATAATTGATAATCCATAAGATACACTATACGATAGTGAGTGGTGTGGGACGCTTAGACACTTGGTTGGGAAGGAGAACGTGGCGTTGTGGGGTGCTTGTCGGATCATTTGCTCCTCCACTATTCTTCCTGTTGACATTCTGGCTGACGACTGAGATTCTAATCGGAATTGCCGNNGGGGCGATTTTCGTGACAGTCTCTGTTCTAACAATAATCTGGATAGCTTATAGGAGAAGTCTGGCGAAGTGGGTTTACATCACACGAACGATAAAGGAATGGAAAGCTATCGATGAAGAAGAACTCAAAAATCTGCAGTCGTATATAGACTATTGGTTCTACAAAGAGAGGCCGAAGAATTGAGCCGCCGATTTACTCGACCACCGAGGAGAGACGAGTTCCGAAAACGAAGCAACAGTCAAAACAAGCGAGAAAGATGTCAACAGATTCGCCTGTTCGAGTATGATTCTCTTCAGAATAGAATTGCCCTGGACAGCAGAGCATCATACACATTGATGACGGCTTTGGTCGCTCTATCCGAAGGCATTCTAGCGGCAACCTTAACGAATCTGGATAGGTTACCGCCTGTAGCTAGGATTGGAGCGGCCGTGGCTTCCCTCTCCGCATTGCTATTTTGGTATCCATTCGACAGAAGATTCGTTTGGTCTGAAAAACGACGTTTGACTAGAATCACCCTCATCGAACGAGGACTTGGCTTGTATAACGAGAGGATTTTCATTGACGAATATCTGCATTATCCCGAACTCGAGGCAATGATTCAGGATGTAGACCGTGATGCTGGGCTCTTTGCCCTTTTCAGCGTCCATCATCTATACCTGGTTCTGATCCTATCCTCGATCATTGCATGGTTGTTCATCATTCTATCTTAGAATTGCTTGCGGAATGTTCGCACTACAAATCCACTTATCATCCGGCACAGGTCGTTAATGTTAGCTTACATTACAAATGGCAGAACGAGGAACCTCGTTCCTCCCTTTCGCATGATGCGGTGACTTCCTATGGTCTTTTAGACTGAATGACTCAGAATTGGTGGCTTTCTTATGCAAAGCTAACCCAAACGCTAAAGCATTACATTGTTTGCGTCCGGGACATTCTCCAGAATCAATAAGCCATATGACTCAAGTTCAGCTCCTAATAACATTTGAGCATAATCCTTTACAACGCAAGAAATATGGTTCAAATCGAACCCCTCGCACCAATAGTTTGGGATATAGTTATATTTTCAAATTGTCACTGCACATAGTACTATCT
>PNBI01000038.1 GCA_003135935.1 Methanomassiliicoccaceae archaeon | reverse complement strand
ACACCGAGGACTTCTACATCGGCGCGGGAGGCCGGTTCAAGGAAGGCGCTGGGGAAATGACCCTGGACATCGAAAGGGAGTTGTACGACCTCAGCATCGACATCGAGGCTAACGCCTCCAACACCGACGATTATGCTTTCGAGATCGGGATCATGTCGAGGAAGAACATCGAGCGCTTCGCGGACTATACCATCATGCAGACGAAGATGAAAGGCGAGAAGAAGATCACCGTGGTCGATAAGGCGAACGTGCTCAGCAACATCTATCATCTATGGAGGGAAGTCTGGGACGAAAAGGGGAAGCAGGCAGGTGTCCAGATCGACTACATGCTGGTGGACGCGATGTCCATGGCATTGGTGAAGAACCCAGACAAGTTTAGGATCGTTGCTACGCCGAACATGTTCGGGGACATCCTGACCGACCTTCTGGCAGAGGTTACTGGTGGACTCGGACTGGCGCCAGGCGGCAACATCAATCCGAACGGGATAAGCATGTACGAGCCGGTGCACGGCTCCGCTCCGAAATACAAAGGCCTTGACACCATCAATCCTACAGCGACCATCCTCGCCGCCAAGATGATGATCGATAACCTTGGCCACAGCGCACTGGGGCAGAAGATCGAGGACGCGGTCCAAAAGACGTTCGACAAAGGTGTCTATACCAAAGACCTTGGTGGCAGCGCCAAGACCCATGAGTTCGGCGATATGGTCGCGGCCTTCGTCCGGAAATAAAAGAAAAGAAGGGATCGGGAAGGTACTATGCCTTCCCTCTCCTCATTTTCACTGCTTTGCTCATCATCATGACGTTCTCTTCTGGAGAGCCTGGCGGTATATCGCAGCCAGCGCCGAGGAGGAAACGGAATCCTTTGGATTTATCGATGCAGGCTAAGGATTCTTCTAGGACCATTTCGGGCGTTCCCGCGAACAAGGCGTGAGGCGGTCTAACGTTACCAAGGATCGCCTGTGCTCTGCCAACCTTCTCGAAGGCAACCTTCATGTCAACCTGATAGTCGATGGAGAAGACGTCAGCCTTGGCGGTCATGACCAGGTCCAAACGGTTCGATGTGTCCCCACAGATATGGAGGATGTCCTTCGCTCCGCTTTTCTTGATCACCCCGTCAACTTCCTTGAGAGTTGGCAAGCAGAAGCGTTCGAAGTCTTCCCTAGAGATCAGCGATCCTGATGCAGTGGGGTCACAAGGGGAAATGCCTTCCACTCCAAGCCCACCCATATACTCGACATACATCTTTACCACATCAGTGGTGAACCGGAGCATCTTGTAAACGAACGCTTCATCCATTAGCGTGTCCAACATGAAAGTCTCCACACCCCGCAGCTCCCCGACGAGCGTGAATGGCCCTATGGTGCTCATTTGAATGAACTTCTCTTTACCCACCTTTTCCATGAGGTATTCAGTAGCGATGGTATGGGACATAGTCCTATGGTCGAGTCGGATGTCTGGTATCTCGAGTTTGTCTAGATCCCCCTGTTCGATGATTATTGGTGCTGTTGTGGTACCAGAACCAACATCTGGCTGCTTCACTTCGCAACCTAGGGCTTCTACTGGCGGCATGAAGCAATCGCCGCTTGCCTCTATGCCGTCGAACCCGAATTTATTCGCTGCTTTGATCTGTGCTTCAGCGCCTAGCTTCGGCTTCCTTATTGTAAGAGGAACCGGTAGGTTTGCTATTCCCAAAGCCCAATACCCTTGGAACGGTGGATAGAGCGGCACTTGGTCCACCCCGCTTCCTTCAAGAACAGCCAAGACCCTGTCCCTCGAATTCATGGATTTCATTTTGAACCCTTTTTGGTTAGAGGAATCATTTACAATATAAACAATCTTATCCTAAGACCGGCCAAGGCGCGGTATTCTTTCCCCGAACCCACGTGCAGCAATCAGAGCTTAGGAAAAGCCCGTAACCACGGGCCATTCTATCCAATATTTATATTAATACCCTCAACGTTGGAGCATGGATGGCACGCAGGGTTAGCAAGAAGATTTTGGAGCAATCGGCCAAAATAGAACCCAATCTAAAGGGAGGTATCGAGTACCCGCTACCTGCGAATATGAGATCGATCGCCTTCTCGCTCATGGAAATGGGCTTCTTCAACTATGCTGCGGTCGCAATTCTTCCGACCAGCGTACTGTACGCGTTGCTCCTGATCATACTGGCGTTCTCGATGCCCGTGATCATGTACTACGTCGAGCTTCGGCGGAGACCGAGAACCGCTCTAGTAACCGACAATGGGATCACCTTTCGCTACAAGATCGGGCATCCTCAGTCATCGACCTGGGACGACATCAAGTACCTTCAGCTTGTGGAGTACGACCGCCCGTTGAGTCGCTCAAAGAGATACATGGGCTGGATGAAGTCCAATACCATGAAGTTGCCAATCAACCTATCTTATGAAGCCGCGGAAGCCGCCATCTCCTCTTATAAGAGGAAGAAAGGCGTGCCCCCCCCGACCATGGACTTCAATTTCCCTCAGAACCCCAAGAATGCCAAGAAGAAGTGATGGCCGAGCAAACACCAGAGCAGCAGCTCTTCTTCTCCCGCATCCTTCTCTAATCATTTATTGGGAAGATGTAGCTCTCGATTGAGCAGCGGCTTTGCACGATCGAATCCGTCCACCGGAACGATTTCCAGCTCTCTGCAAGGGCGGTTCAATAGTTTCAATGAGAAAGCCTGCAGCGCGGGCTATCGTCGGATGAGATTTCAGCAAGTGCAAGCCTCTGCCGCGACCTTTGCAGATCGTCTGCTGCAAGATATGGCTCTTTGGTAATATGGAGAGTCCGAGCAGGTATTAAAAATAAAAGAATGGAAGGTGGAGGTGCGATGCCCTCCTTGCAATAGGTTTGCGCTCAGATTTTATCCGCTAGTGCTTCCCTCACGAATTGTTCTGGGTGCCTCTTCTCGTCCCAATACAGTAGTATCCTCACCACGAATCCAATTACGAAGTAGAGGATGAACAGAACCCATGTTGACCACAAGAAGAAGTAAAACACGTAGTAGATGATTACGAGTCCAGCTATGGTGGCAACGACTCCCATCCCTACGCCCCCTGGGGTCCTCCACGGCCTTGGGTGGTCTGGTATTGTGTATCTCAATCTTATGAACGCGGCGCAAGTCGCCGTATAGGCAATTGCTATGCCGATTGCCATCATAGTATAAAGGTCGACAATCCAGTTTGATCCCGCATTCAGAATGAAGAAGACCGCCACCAGGAAGATCAGGATATTGGCGACCCAAGGTTGGTTCTTCTTGCTCAATTTCAAGAATATCGTCGGGAACACCTTGTCTCTCGCCATGGAGTACATGACCCTTGCTGATCCAAGGAAGAACCCAATGATACAGCCCATTAAGATCGCGATGTTTCCCAAGCCTATCAGCACGGCCAACCAGGTTCCATACGCATTCTGCGCAAGGATGGCTGCAAGGAAGTTAGGGTAGCTTAGCAGTCCCGTCAGATTCATTGCTCCATTCTCTGTGAGAACCACTGCAATATACAGCGCCATTGCCGACACGATCGCTGCCGTCATGATGTTCCAATGCTTCTCATGAGGGTAGTTGCATTCTTCGGCGAATTGTGGGATGAGTTCGAAACCGAAGTACATCGTTATCATGAGCGCTGTCCCGGTGATGAATCCGCTGGTGCCGAAGGCAAAGAACGGTTGCCAATTGGCCGCTGTCCAACCTGACGATGAAACCATCAGAATTATCCAAACAATGCTGCAGAACATCCCGAACGACCAAATCGCGAAGTTGACCCCTGCACCTATATTAATGGACCGGGTCATCAGGGCGAAGACCGCGAGCAAGATTATCAGCGAGAATATTATGGTCGCCGTTATGTCTGCGGTTGGGAACCAGAAGTACTCAACGATGCTGGCGAAGGCGTTCGTCATGAATGCCATCAAGGACAAATAAGCGAGTAATAGGGACCAAGCGACCCAATAAGATGATTCTCGCCCGAATGCCTTGTAGACGTACATGAACGATCCGCCCACTTTCGGGAACATAGCGGTCATTTCACCATAGCAGAGCCCAATCGGTATGCATATAGCGCCGGTGACGAGGAACGATAGCGCGATTGACGGGCCTGCGACCGAGTACCAGAACCTTGACATCACAAGGTATGGGCCAATGATCGAGTGGAACGCCATTGCATATAGGTACCACCAACCAAGCTGGCCCTGGAGCTTCGGCGCTGACTCATTCGTAGTCGCACACATCTCCGCACCTGCTTCAATATCTCCTGGAGACATTTTTCACCTTCCTTTAGCGATATAAGGCAGATTAGAAGCGCTGAGCCCCCTAACCCATACGTCAGCTTCTGAATCCCCGCCTCAATTATGAAGGCCAATTACTTCTCGTGATATAAATTCGATGGTAAATTTTGACACCAATCGATGTAAAAAAAGAATAAACAGATGGAAGAAAGTGATGTTTGTTCGAAAGTCGAAGCTCATTTGACAATTTTCGTCAAAGATTTTGCGAAAGTCGTTAGGTTTTCAGCCATAATAGGACTATCGGATCTTCCGTGGTTGCTTGCCACTTCAAAGAAACCCATGGTGCCCTTTCATCTTTTCTTCTGCCTGGTCCAGATATATGCATTATTGAATAAATATTTCCATTATTCCATTTATCCTCTTGGAGAGGTCTGCGAAAGACGTAAATGGGCGAATTCGTCAGCATCATTTGGGCAACAATCGGAACCTGTTATGGTCGAACGATGTTCATTTGCGCGGTTAACAATTGACGCGTTTTGACAAGTGCGAATCATCTCTCGATTCACGGTACAGGCCCGATGCCTCTATTTCTTGGTTTCAAAGCGCGAGTCTAATTTCAGTCGGAGAAATCCACTCGTCGGCTCAGCTCCCTAGGTAAGTACATTGGCCGGAATGGCATATCACCAATTCCTTGGCGGACCAGGTCGATCAATTGTTTGGCGTTCATCTCGATGTTCTTGTTGGCGCTCCTGTCGTAAACCGAAAGGACCTCGGATTGGACCTCCCTGTCCCCGATTACGACGACGTATGCGACCCAATCCTGTTTGGCTTCTCGGACCTTCTTGCCGACCGTTTCCCCGCGGTCGTCAAGACCAACACGGACACCTGCCGCTTGGACCTCATCCGCAATTTCCTTCGCTTTCGGAAGGTGACTTTCCGAGACCGTAAGGAACCTCACTTGCTCGGGATTGACCCAAACCGGAAGCGTACCCACCTTGCCTTTGCTCTCCATTTGAACCGCGGTGTCCAGTAAGGTGTAGATATAGCGTTCGATCGTTCCAATGACCGCCGTATGCAGGATGATGGGATGCACCTTCTGTCCTTTATCGTCAGAATAGGTTATCCCAAACCGGTTGGCATTCCCGATGTCGATTTGGACGGTGCCGATCTCCCGCGCTCGCTTCATATCGTCCAGGATATGATACTCAATGTTGACGGTCCAATAGTAGTTGATGCCCTCCGGGTAGAAGTGCAACAGCGCTGGCTTGTTATGCTTGCGGAGGATGTCTATCATCATCCCCTTGTGATTTGCATAGGCTTCCTTGGATGAGAAGTTAACCAACATCTCATAATCGCGGTTGATCTTGCCCGCTTCCTCATAGATCCTCGAATCAAGGTTTTTGAACCATTCCTCGCTCTCCTGGATATTCTTGCAGACAACGTGAAGGTCGGGCATGTTCATGCGCCGGGTACGGAAGCAAAGCATGGTCTCGCCTGACTGTTCCAGCCGATAGGCGTCTGCGACCTCGAACGCTCCGAATGGGAGCTGCTTATAAGAAATATTCCAGTTCCGCATCATGGCGAATTGCTGATGGCAAGCAGCATAACGCATTATGAAGTCCCTTTTTTCTCCGGGAATGAAATAGAGCCTGTCTCCAAAAAGTGCTGCGTGCTCCTTCACTGCCGGTTCGTCAACCGAGAACATATTGGTTCCCTTGACAGTGTATACTGCTAATCCCATGTCGTTGACGATCTTGGATGAGTAATCGCCAACGAGGTCCATGATCAACGCCCCCTTGGGCGAGAAGCACATATGTCCGACATCACTCATCGATTCCCATTGGATCCCGAACTTACGGCAGAGTCGTAGGTACTTCGGTTCTCCGGCCAAGGGCTGCTCCTTCTTGAGCGCCTCTTTCTGCATCATGACCTGGAAGCATTCCGACCCATCGCTGAATTCCTCTGGCGCGAACTCATCGTCGCTTGGTGTTAGTACGATGAAGCTCTCTTCTCCGATCGGCTCTTTGGCCACTTCTTTACCGATGATCTCCCTCGAGAGCTCGGAGAGCGGGTGTCCCTTGCAACTGATGCGGAACGCCTTGTACCAACCGAACGGAGCTCTTAGGACTTCGACGTTCCTCTCTATGAGTTCTTGTTCGAGAGCCTTGAGCAAGTCCTTACCTGTCTGAGGGTCTGATAACTCTGAGCTGAGGTGAGCATATGGATACAACATTACCCTTTCAGCGCCAGTTTTTTCAATCGTTTCAATCAAATCGGTTGCAGCCTCATTTACAACAAAAGGGATCTTGCCCTCGTCCCTTTTCTCAACCGTGATGAATGCTACCAGGACTTCTTCCAGGCGGCCTTTCTTCTGCTCTTCGGTGATCTCCTCTGCCACCGGGGTAGGCTTCTTTGCCTCGAACTCCATGAAATCCGCGTGGATATAAAGGGTTCTCATCGAATGCCGAAGTAACAAGTGTCAGCTATTTAAGTTAGGCGCGATGATGCGAATCCATCTGACTTGGCGTCTATGCAAATTCAAGAGAATAAGGTTTCAAACCGATACGCCTTGAGTGACCAAAATAAGCGGTCGGTTTGAATCTCATTTATCAATCGATTTCTAATAGCGTCAACGACCAAATTGTTTATTATAGGAAAAGGGATTCGCAGAGAAGTATCAGCATGAATCACCGCAAGCTAAAGAAGGACGCAATGGCAGTCACTAATGTCTTGATCATCGTCCTGATTGTCGTTCTGCTCCTGAGTGCAAGCAGCGTAGTGATATTATTGACGATCGGGCAAGGCACGAATACCGTTCGCAAGGTGGTTAATGGGGACACCATCAAGGTCAACTACATTGGAAGATTAACGCCCCCAGATGACAGGGTCTTCGACACCTCCATTTATTCCGTAGCATCGAATAACGCGCTCTATCCGAAATCGCTATCCTTTAGCCTTAGGCAGAACACGTCTTATACCCCATTGCAATTCGTAGTCGGCAGTGGTAGCCTAATTCCGGGATTTGAATCGGGCGTTCTGGGAATGACATTGAACGAGACCAAGACTATCGTCGTCCCGCCTTCTCAAGGCTATGGCGCAATGAACCTCTCGAGGGTGTTCAGCTTCTCGCTAACGGAGACCGCGCCAGTATATGCGGTAATGAATCAGACGGTTTTTCACAACACTTACAATGTGACGCCAAGCATCCATCTGGCTTTGACCGACCCGACTTGGGGATGGCTTGCACAGGTCATCGACGTCAATCCTGACGCCGATCTCGTGAAGGTGCAAAACATGCCGAGTGTCGGCGACCGCCTGGCAGTTTTCGGTACCCCAGAAGCAGCCAATCCGACTGGATGGTATGCGGATGTTGTATCGATCGATTCAACCGCGAACGCAGGTCTTGGCATCATTACGATTCACCATGAGCTGACCGCATCCGATTCAGGTAAGGTGCAAGGAGCAGATATTCGCGGCAATTTCATAATCGAAGATGTCGATTCGTCAGCAGGCACAGCCGTCAAAAACTATAATGATGAGCTGGTCGGAGTGACGATCTATTTCACCGTCACTTTGTATGCGTTTGTCTGAATTCCTCCTTGAGCCCAAAGACTCAAGCGTTTTTCTTTCTATTCTGAAGTACGAGCTCGTAAACATCCTCTGTCTGCTTCGCCAGACGGTCCCAAGAGTACAGCTTTGCCCCCTCTTTCGCTTTTCGACCGAGGAGAAACCTTAGCTGGGGGTCATCTAGCATCTTATTCATCGCCGTCGCAAGTTCCTTAGGCGAGTTAGGTGGGACCATAAGGCCGCAGTCCTGCACGACTTCGGGAAGGCCACCGACGTTCGTGCAGACCAACGTCTTTCCGAATGACATCGCCTCCGCCGCAGCGATCCCGTAGGATTCTTGAGTGGACGGCATCACAAAGAACTTGCAGGCAGCGAATAGCTCGGACTTGCGATCCTCACTGACCTTGCCCAGGAATTGCACCTTGTCCATCAAGCCCAATTTGTTGCTAAGCCTCTCCAACTCCTTTCTCTCTGGCCCCGCTCCAGCGACCATCAGGCTCCCTCGCACCTCCGGCATAGCTCTCATCAAGTCCCGTAGTCCCTTGGTTCGAACCATTCTTCCCAATGAAAGGATGTAATCCTTTTCCTCCATAACCAGATCAGGNNTCTTCGTTTCATCATAACCGTGGCGGATCAATTCACTCTTAACGAACTCGCTGATGCAAACCACGCGGTCGAAATGGCTTACCTTCCGGCGGAAATTCACGTCGTTGAGGTAGCTCAGATATCTCATCAAACCTACGCCTTCCCCGAAGACATTATGCGAGGTGTGGACTTTTGCTCCATCATAGCGTACGACATCCCTGGTGTAGGAAGGTGACCATCTATAATGGAAATCCACGATGTCCGGATCGATGCTCTGCAAAGTAGCCAGGACACCTTTTGTCGAAACGTAAGGTGGGTTGTAGATGTCGACGAAGCGTGAAGGCAGGCGCCTGACCTCGTATCCTGAGATGATCTCCCGTTCCGTCGTTCCGGGTAACCGACTGGTGACTACGGTCACCTCGTGTTTCAAAGCCAGCCTTTTGCAGAGGTTATGGATGCGATGCTCTATCCCACCCATGAACGGATAGTGATATGGATTAACGTGGACAATTCGCATTATCCGTCTTCATCCTCCTTCTGCGAATTATGGATAAGGTGAAACTGGCCACAAGAATCCCGATGACCATTATCAAGGTCACAAGTTCCGCCGTCCCTGCAGACAAGAGCTCGAAGAACCAGCCGCTGAGCAGCAATATGATGCCGTATTTCACCATTCCGCCAACCAGAGTGTAGATCACTGCCTTGCGGAAAGACCAGTTGAGAATGGCTACGAACGCTCCTAGGAACGGAAGGACCGGCGCGATCCGGTTCACCAAGATGATCCTCTCATCCTTTACAATGAGGAAATCCTGATACTGGCAAACCACCCGACGAATCATTTTCGGAACCTTAACCCTTTTTGCGATGATATACAACGTTGTCAGGCCAGCAAACTCCGAGATCGCGATCGTCGCGAGGATTAAGAGACCATGGACCCAAGCGGAGGTGGTCTGAAGTCCAGCGATAAAAATGACTATCGTAATAAGCTCAGGTAGAGTGGGGAAGATGATTGCGTCGATATAGAAGAGGATGAAAATGGCTACGAGCCAGCCTATAGGCCCCAGGACTGAGAAGAAGTGGTATACCTCCTGGCCTATGTCAACCATCTTATCCAGTTAGGATTGTCGGACTCTTAATCCTTTCTTCCTACCCGATCCGCCTTCGCCTTGATCGCGAAGCCATACAGTTCGACCAACCGCTTCGTTTCATCTGCCAGGGAGAACTTTGAGGCGCTTTCTATCGCACTTAGGCCCAGCTCCTTCGAATTGGCCAAAGCCATCTCGATCGCATTCATCCAGGATGACGGGTCCTCTTCGAATCGGTAGCCGTTGACCCCATTCTCGATTAGCTCGGCAACCGCGCGATAGTTGATCCCCACGACCGGTTTCCCAATCGCCATTGCCTCCAATCCGACCAGACCTTGCGTTTCGAACTTCGAGGCGAGGGTTAGGACGTCGCATGCCGCATAGTACTCGGGAAGTTGGTCATCAGGCAAGAAGCCGGTAAAGGTGATGAGATCATGGAGCCCCATCGCTTCGGACATCTTCTCATAGTGCTCTTTGGCAGGACCTGCGCCTACAATCATGAGCCTCACATCGTCATGCTTCTTGGCAAGCATCTCGAATCCTTTCAATACGAGGTCGAGGTTCTTCTCCCAGGCGATCCTTCCTACGTGAAGGATGACCTTCTTGTCGATCAAGCCATACTTTTCGCGCACTCTCGTTCCATCCAACCCGGGGTGGAACCTGGCGCTGTCGACACCGGTCGGCACAACTTCGATCCGCCGCATCTTTGGCGCAGAGGCTAAAAGTTCCTTCTTGATCGCTTCGGTCGGTGCGATCACCACTTCGGACCTCTGTAGCACTCTCTTCAGATAGATCCACATCAGCCTTTGCACCATTACGTCCGGGAACGGCGTAAAATTGTAATACTTCGCGGCATCGGTGATCATAGTGTGGAAGGTTACCACCACCGGCTTCCTCAGTGTCCGCCCGGCGAACATACTGCGCAATGCCATGAACAGCAGTCCGTGAGTATGTATGATATCGACTCCAAGCTCATTCAGAATCTGGCATTTGTTGGTTGGAAACAGCGGAATTCTATATCCCTCATACCGCTTGAAGCCAACGGAGCGAAAGTAATAGACGCCAGGCTCCCTCTTCTCGTCAGCAGCAGGCTCGGGCGCGAAAACGAAAACCTCGTGCCCTAGCTTTTCCAGCTCTTTCTTGGTCAAGAGAATGGAGGTTACGACGCCGTCCCTGGATGGGAGGTAGGTGTCGGTGAACATGGCTATCTTCAAAGCATCACCGTAACTGCATAGCGGGATTGACTTTCTCGAGCACATCGAATGGATCGCGGCCGAGGACCCTTATCATCGGTTCCTTTCCGACCCCGCCCCGGTCGAAGATCACGTCAGGGACCTTGCCAGCATTCTTAATGGCGGAGGCAGTGCCCCATTCCATCGTTCTTGCTCCTTCCGGCTCCCGCTCGCGTTCGAAGCTTGCGATCTCCAATCCGGCCGCCTTTAGCTTCGAAACGTTGCCCTCGCTATACTTCAGGTTAAGAGCCGAGCGCATCTCTGGATCGCAATGCATTGCGGTGAGAACGATCCTTGCCACATGCCTCGAGGCACCGAATCCAAGGCATCCCACATGTCGGGCTCGATCCCCGACGCCAACGATCCGCCCTTTCATGGCGCAGACGTCCTCGTAATATCTGGCCCGGGGAAGCGCATAGGCGAAATTGATCCCCACCTCTGGGACCCAATCTCTTGTCAGCATGTTCTCCAGGATCGTCACCGCCTCTTCCAATGCGATCAGGACAGGATACCGTAGCAGCTCGCGCTCCATCGTCGCCAACGAATGGACGATCTTCAGTCCTTTTCCGATGGTGTAGCTCATGTTCATTGCATCGTTGATGTTGCTTCTCGCGAGCACAACCGCTTCTTGCAATTCCACTCTCCGTGCAAGATGAGCGGTTATGTAAGATGAGAGATGGCACCCCGCGCCGTGTGCCTTTAAGTCCACTCTCTGCCCATGGATCTCGGTGAACTCGCCATTGATCAACAAGAGGTCTCTCACATCTGGCCCTTCGAAGTGCCCCCCTTTAAGCAGCACCGCGCCAGCTCCAAGGTCCGATATCCGCTCACAGGCCTTGCGTGCTTCGGCGAGCGATTGGATCTTCATCCCCGCCAATTCCTCGGCCTCGCCTCTGTTTGGAGTGACCAAGGAAGCGATTGGCATGAACTCCTTCTTAAGGACGGCCACCAAATCGCCTGAATTCAAGGAATCCCCGACGCCGGCGACGAGGACAGGGTCGACCACTAATGGAAAGCTAGAGCCCTTTAGCCTCTTTGCCACGACCTTTGCGATCCCCGATGAGTATAGCATTCCGGTCTTTGCCGCAGAGACATTGGCATCATCAAGGACTGCCTCGAGCTGCGATAGAACGTGCTTTTCCGGCACGGGAAGGATGTCTATGACGCGCTGAGTGTTCTGTGAGGTGATCGCAGTGATAACCGTAGTTCCATGGACGCCTAAGGACGCGAAGGCTTTCACATCCGCTTGTATGCCCGCTCCCCCGATAGGATCAGACCCGGCGATGGATAGCGCAACGACCATGAGTCGATATTGTCTAATGGTCTTTAATCTCATCGTGCGTTGATCGTTAGCCAAAGAGTGAACCTGCTGCCCCTTATTTGTTATAAATCCAAAACGTAAGATATTATAGAACCGATCTCTTTTTTAGATGACCATCATCATAAACGGTTTAGGATTCAGAGTGTCCGGCGATGGCAGTGGAGGTCATTGATTAAAACTAATTATTGGGCAATAACGTGAAGCTGGGATGGGAGTTCACCATGCTCGATGGCAGGGAAAAGGTCCATCCATTCTTGTCGTTTCTACCATTCCCTCTTGTGGATCAATGGGTATGAACTACAGCACCGGTCAAGGAGTCGCGTAAGCTTCTGAATGAAAACCCATGTTTCATGTCCTTCTGCAAATCCTGCTCATGCTCCGCAACAAGTTGAGGCTTCTTCTTTATCTCGTATGCAAAGTCCATGGCACTCTTCGCCTCTAAACAAAAAAACGGGCCCAAAATCCATAAAATCATGCCTGAATTTTCGCAAAATCTTATCCGGCAATTCCGAACTACTTAAATATACACACTCAAATACAGCACCTTGGAGATAGTATCCATCATCAGATGGCATTCGAATAATCGTCGTTACCTCTTCCGTGCAAAGCGAGATTAGGAGGAGGATTGAAAGTATATGGTCAAGGGGGGTGAAATCACGTCATCAGCAGACAAAAAGGCATCAATTGCACTCGGAGCAAGCATCATTGCAGCGGTTGTAATAATTGCCTTGCTTTCTACAGTGCATTAAGAATGATGCCTTGGGGAGAACTTGACCTTACGATGTTAAGGGCAAAGGTTGTTTCACAACCAAGGGCTTTTTTTTATTTTAACCTGTTGATAATAAGCATATACCAAATCACACAATCTCCAATGGAACAAATGGGTCCTTCTGACTTATCAACAATTCTTCGTTCGTTAATTCGTCCCAAGCCATGATTGCGAATGAAGTTGAAGAAATGTTGGAGATTCTCATCAATAAGCATGATCTACAAATGCGTTGTTAAGTAGCCAGCCACATATAGGCTAATTGCTAAGACTATTAAGAATAGCGCCATTTTAATCATCGAAATTCCGGTCAATTTCGATGAAATCCAAAGGCCCACTAAAATTATTGCGAGAAATAGAACAGATAATAGATAAGCCTCAATCGTAGAATCAAATACTAGCAATGTTTCAGACTCCGGAATCTAATGCGAGCCTAATACCTAATAGTTTCGTCCAGAGGCATTTGGCCAAATGAGGAAACGTAAATAGGGGTTTGGAATCTGGGGATAATTAAATAAATGAAG
>PNBI01000150.1 GCA_003135935.1 Methanomassiliicoccaceae archaeon | reverse complement strand
CCTGCAGAATAGGAAAATCTGTTGCGCAGTAATCTTCTCAGATGGCATCACTGTTTCTTCATGGTCGCAATCTGATTCCGGATCTCCCGTATCTTCTCGTTCAAACGCTCGATGTGTTCTTCATTCCTGATCTTCACTCGATCGAACTGTGCCTTGTCGATCTCGTGGCATTTGAGCTTCCTTTCGGCCTCATCGAGGTCCGATCGATACTCGCCTTTGACAGCGTTCAGCTCCTTGATCTTCTTCTCCCACTTCTCAATATTTGGACTGAACATATGTCTCCCTCGCGCAATTCCTAATCCAGACGATATATTGCGTGATGACGATTTAATCCTAACGTTCGGATACCGAGAATTGTTGAGCCTCCCAGCCGAGGTAGCTTGGTCGAGTGGTCAATGTGGCTAGTTGTCATACGATGCTTTCAACAAGTGAAGATGAGAAAGACAATTGCAATCCGAGGACCCAAAGCCAGGAGCAACTTCTATCGAAACCCTGGTTATCGCCCGATTAATCCGACATTCCAGCCTCTCAGGATATTCAATAACTAGTGCTCCTTCGATCATAGCCTTTGCCCTAAGATAGTCGATATGCCAATGGGTCTTGGCACCCCCATAAATGTGACGATTGACCCTAGCTTCCCAGCCTCCGAGAGCTGAGCCGACATAGGCATATAGGCCGGCAGGGAAGGCAAAAGTGCCCATCCTTCCTACCGTAATCCTCTCGTCCCTGGGCAGCCTCAAGAAGAGGATATAGGAGCCGGGCGGTCCTCTCATCTATCTACCGTCGCTGATCTCCGTTCGGTGATTATTTAGAGCTGGTCGCTTCCGGCGCGTTCAGCTTGCTCGCGAGCTTGACGACCCTTTCGCCAAGAGCTCTGGCCTCCTTCATCGCCTTCTCCTCCCTGACGACGGCACCTAGCTCACGGGAGAATGATTGCGCGAAGGCCTTCCCTGGCAATACCATTCCCTGCAGCGTCATAAAGTCCATCAGATAGGCGGCAGAGAACTCATGGCCAGCCCGCCCTCCCACTGTTATCGCGGCGCCGACCTTGTTTTCCAGCTTCCTTCCGGTTTTGGCCAGGAAGTATGTCCTGTCGATGAATGCTTTCGTCTGTGAGGTTATCATTCCGAAATAGATCGGAGAACCGATGATTATGGCATCTGAGCCGACTAGTTTGGGATATAATGCCTGCATATCATCATCGATGCAGCACTTCCCTCCCTCACCACATTGGGCACAAGCCCTGCACCCCTCGATGCACTTGCCGCTAAGTCCGATGAATTCCACTATCGCGCCAGCCAGCCGAGCTCCCTCGAGCGCCTCCTTCACGATGAGTTCGGTATTACCATTCTCACGAGGGCTTCCAGATATTCCGAGAATCCGCATGCTCACACCTTGAATGTTAATAATCATCTATCGAGCTTAATACGTTCGTACGATAGGACGAATGCATATTACGAAGACGACTGAGCATTGTCGCGGGTTTGCAGTTGCGCGGTCGTAAGGATCCGGATCATGGTGCTTCCTCCGAGCCTGGAGGGCGCGATGGTCGTCAAATCCCCCAGCTTCCTTCCGAATATGTCGATGTCCCTCAACATATCTTTGCACTGATCATAAGGGACTTTCACCCTGAGGCCGTCCAAATGAAGTACGACTGGAGAGGGGCGAAGGCTCTGCCTTACGGACTCGAGCTCGTCAACCCTCTGTTTTACTTCGGCGGGATGGACGCATAACGGGTCCTCATCGATGATATTCCTGCGTTTGAATATCGCTGCCTCGACTGCCAATGCGGTCTCCTCGAGCTTCGCAATCTCGTCCGCGTGCCGCATACGCTCTGCTTTTCGTCCGACGCCGCAGACTACGGCCTCGCAGTTCGGCAAGCTGGAAATGTTTGGGCCGCATACTACGATCACTGGGACCTCGATGTCCTCGAACAATCGTACCTTCTCCTTCATGATGCAATCCGCGAAGTTCCCAAGGACGAAGATCGCCGCATCATACTCCTCGATGAACGCCATCTCGTCGGCGGTTATCTGGGCAGTTTCCCGTCCCTTTCCTCTAGCCAGACCCATTACCACGGTTATCGCTCCGTAGCGGCGCAGGTGCTCGGCGATATCGCACACCGGATGGGGCATGTGATGCCGCCCCAGAGTCGGGGCAACGACCGCGATCTCGGTTCCGGCCAACGGGACTTCTACCAGCTTCCCCCCAAGCTCCTTGGTCTTGCTCTCGATGATCGGCCTATCCTCCGAAGGGATGGCGATGGTGACGGTGATAGCGACCTGCAATTGGGTCTTCTGAATGACGAAGCCTCCGATATCCTCCACCAGCTCATAGAGCTCGTTGATGCGGTAGACGCCGCCATCGAACATCAGCACCTCGTACATCAGCCGTCCTCCTCCTCGCTTTCCTCGTCCTCAGGCATGGATTCCTCCTCAGTGATAGTGGAGGTCTCCATATCCCCCTGCATCTGCTTGGCCATCAATATCATCTCGTCCGTCATCACATGCTCGGTGGCAGCGATGGTCATGACCGTTTCCGAGGAAAGGGTATGATGGACCTTGAACCCCTCAGGCATCAGCCTCCATAAGGCGTCAAGCAACTCCTTCTTCAATTCCTGGCCAGGATCCAGCTCGATGGCCTTGAGCAGGTCCGGCTTGATCCCATGGCAAAGGACCTCGAGCCGGCTTAATTGCTCGATGCGCTCCCGGCCGAAGCGTTTCCAAAGGTTGGCCAATAGAACGGGGGCATAGGACTCGTTCGTAATGTTTAGGTAGGTGTTGTCCCCCTTCTCCTCGACGCTGGCGATGTCATCCAGTTTCACAGTCGTCCTCGCCTTCCTGGTGCGGACGCTTATCAGGAAGAGCGGCTTCTCCGGAAGGATGACGATTCGCGCCTCCTCGACACGATTCGCCAGGCCGAGGTCCACCAGGATGCGCCTGAACAGGTCCGCGTACGACTGGTTGCCATATTCTTCCGTGCCCTTCACACTAATGTTCATCTGTGACCCTCAAGGAATCCAGAAGAGAGCAGTGCAGCCCCGACCGACCCGATGTACTGCGAGTTCGGTGGCACGATCGGCTTTGAGCCAACCACGTTTCCTAGGGCTTTCACAAGACCTGAAATGAGGGAGGTGCCCCCCACCTGAATGACCGGTTGGCGGACATCGATCTCTTGGAGCTGCTGCTCGTATACCTGGTCAGCGACGCTTTGGCAGGCGGCGGCGGCAACGTCCTCGATCGTCTGCCCCGCAGCCAATGAGGTCACGAGGTCCTGTATCCCGAATATAGAGCAATATGAGTTCATCGGGACCTTCCTAGCATCTCCCCGGTCCGCCAATGCCCCCAATTCCGTTATCTCGACCTTAAGCCGCTTGGCTGTCAGTTCCAGGAATCGGCCAGAGGCTCCGGCGCAAATGCCACCCATGGTAAAATTGTCCGGGATGCCGTCCCTCACGGTGATCGCCTTATTGTCCATCCCGCCGATGTCGATTATCGTAGCCTCGCCCTTTTGCCTGTCGGCCAGCCAAACTGCGCCCTTCGAGTTCGTGGTCAGTTCCTCCTGGATCAGCTGACAGTTCAGCTTCTTGCCTATGGTATAGCGCCCATAGCCGGTCACCCCGATGGCCTCAAGATCCGATTGCTTCACTCCCGCCTCGGCCAAGGCTTTGTCGAGGGCCTCTTGCGCGGAGCCGATCACCTCGCCAGTTGGATGCCAGAATTTGCCGATTATCTCATTGTCCCTCATTATCATCGCTTTGGTGGTGGATGAGCCGGAGTCTATTCCTGCTGTAAGTCCGACCTGCCTCTCTCGGGCAAGGAGCTCCTTCCGCTCAACGATGGTCACGAGCGCCTCCATTCGGGTGAGCAGCTGTCCAGCCTTGGTCCGCTCAGTGAAAGAATAGGTTACGACTGGCAGATGTGAATGCTCCTGAACATAACGGCGAAGCTCGTTCCTTATCAGCGCCGCTTCTGCGCAACGGAAGCACGAAGAGATGAAGACCGCGTCAGCATCATAGTGCCCCTCTGTGATCGCCAAGGTGCGCGCGATCATCAGCTTGAGCTGGGGGCTGGTAGGCCTGAATCCGAATTCCTCCACGGCCCGCTCTATCTCGGCCGCTTCCACGTCTGGAAATACCATCTTGGCACCGACGGTGGTCGCCGCCCTCTCGATCTCCGATTGGACGCCGCTGTACTCCGTCCCGCAGGAAAGTTGTGCTATCTTGATCATTTCAATCCCTCCAAGAAGCTCTTTATCTTGGACACAAGAACTTTGGCTTCGTCCTCGTTGGTCGGATACCGCACCTCAAGCAACGGGATCTTCCGCTTCTTCACCAGGAACCGAATCATCTCATCCGTTCGGTGGCATCCCACGCAACCAAACTCGAATGGGGCATCCTCCATGATTATCGCCGCCTCTGCCTCATCCACGAGCGGCCCCCAGACTGCCAACCTTCCTCTGATGCCCGAGGGGACCTCAATGCCTGCATACTTCAATCCCTTCTTCACATCGTTCGGGGTCACGTTTATTGGAGGGGATTCGATCTCAGGGTTCATCACCCGCTTGCTGATCGCGCCCATGAGACTAAGTGGCGTGTGACCGTATCGCTCGACCAGATCATACAATATCAGGCTATTGGGGGGCACGATAAAGACCTTCATCCTGTTTCCTCCACGATTCTCTTGAGTTCCTCGACCGTGATCTTCTGTCGACGCGGGATCTCGGGCGGTGCCTCACCTTTCTCGGCGCAGGTGACTCCTTTTTCAATCAGACTAAGGCACTCCCACTCCTTTTCAAGTTGGGTGAAACCTGGCCTAGACCCATGATGAGCCCGGCAGCGGCGCGCGTCCCCGATAGGAAATCCGCGCACCTTGCTGAAAATGCGATTGGGATCGAGCTTGCGTACCGCCTCCAATGTCTTTGCCACCTCCGCCCTTTCGCCCTCGACCATGGCCCCATAGCAGGTCTCCTTCACTGTGACTTCGGCGCTCAGCGTGTGTATCAAACGAGTGATCTGGTCTGGTGTGACAGACGATGAAGGCGCGATGACGATCATGCGGGTCTCAGTATCCTTTGGCATTCTTCTTCTCCTTGTTGGCGACCTTTTCCTTTTTGGAGGTTTTCTTTGGCAAGCTCGGGACGATCTCCCTCACATAGATGATCGATCCTTCTTCTAGGTCCTTCTTGAGTAGGTCGAGGCTGCTCACGACCTTTCCTACCACGTTCGTGCCGTAGCGCTCCTCCCCGGTCGACCCGAACTCCTCGCTCTCCTCGAAACGTATCCCTATTAGACCTCGACTGGGCCTTGACATGTTCGTAACTGCAAGCTCCCCAGACGCAGAGCGCTCTCCGAACGGGTTTTCCGGGAGTAGGTCCGCCGATTCGTGAATATCTCCCGCGAAGCTGACCAATGGCATGTCCGGGAATGTAAAATAGACCTTCATGGTGCCGATGGGCTTATGGTCCAATCCTGTCATTTTACGGAAATAGCGGTAGGTCTGCGGCGCCTTGTCCGGCGTTAATACCAGGTCGTTTACCTGCTCCGCGCGGACGCCTCGCGTTTCGATCTCATTCTCCAGCTGAGCCTCGAGGGTAAGTTCTGGTTCCTGCTCCACAATCACTGCGTCGTCCACCATTTCACCGGTCCGCTTCTGCCTTAATCCCCTGGCTTCCAATGATCTTTGTCCCTCAGCCTGGGACATTCCTATGACCATTATCCTAGATGGATCGGTAACCATGGTGAGCTTCGCGCCGACTGGTGCAGCTCGAAGCAGCTCAAGACCTTGTGTGACAGAACCGACCAGGCTGTGAGCATTTGAGATTTGACGCCGCGTCAGGTAAAAGTAGATTCTTCCCATGCCAGTGCCTTGGTTGCGGACTGTAACCATTCCAGGCTCTCGAATGGCGGACTTCTCCACCATCAAATTCACATCCAACTCGCTCGAGCAGGCGCAGTAGGTCTGAGTCCGCTCGGTGATGGACAGGAAGCCTTTCTCAGTGTTCACCAAAAAATGCTCACAGGCGATTGGCGAGTCCTTGTCCAGTTTGACCCCAACATAGGTCTCTATCGCATCGAAATCCTTCAATGCGTGCTTCGGATCATCGGTGACCACGGTGTTGCTCTCTTTGAACTCCTCCACAACTGGCACAATATCGAGCAAAGCCTCGCCTTCCTTCATCAACGCGAGGATGTGCCTTCCCTTGGTGATACGGCCTACTATAGCGCCAGGACTGCCATATTGTCCCTCGTGGTCCGCTTTGGCAACCATGAGGTAGGTACTCTTTGAATCGAAACCGCCGAGGGCAAAAAAGCAATCGAATCGCTTATATTTCGCTCGATCGTGGCTGACCTCAATTTGGGTTGGAAAGGAACCGATTGCCAGGACCTTCGATGTCTGCCAACGCACCTTTTTTGCGACTATCTCCCGTATCATCTCGCGGAATAGGGCGGCATACTTGGTGTCATTGAGCTTCAGTCTCGCCGGGCCATATGGAGTAACGAGGTCGAACTCGTCCGTTTCCCGCTTCATCGATTCGGTAGAACGGATCAATGCGATCAAGGACCCGGGTTGATACGGTTTATCTTTAAGAGCGTCGGAAAGAAGGGAGGCGGCGGTGATCTCCACCGGTTCACTGTTCACACGGATTATCATTCAGCAGCCAAAGTCATCATCCAGTACCTTTAAATCCTTTTTCCATTAGCTTCGTTGCGGTCGAAGGCAATTTACATCTATTCATTCGGCCGGGATAGCATCGAAATTCCCTTCTTGAGAATTATTTAAGTATTACCGGAGGGACTCCAGGATGGATGGAAAAGGAGCAGATCCTGAGCGCGGTGAAGAAGAAGGTGCAGTCCCTACCTGGTGTAATAGCAATGGAGATGCTCACCCCCGAATTGAGAACAGCCATCATCGACCTGGAGACCGAGGCGGAGAGGAACGGCGCTTGCGGGGGGCTGATGCCATTTACCAACCGCGGAGTATGGGAGAGTTTCCGTCGCCAGGAGCAATTCATCATCGTGATAGAGAGTTCGTCCATCATACTGGGCGGCGATGAAGACTTGGTCTATATTTCCGACCAATCTGGACAAAGGGTCGGAGAGTGGCTCAATGAAGCGAAGATGAAAGAAATGCAGGGTAGGGACGACGTCTGCTACATCAGCCCGGATTTCATCCTTTATGCCGACGTCAAATCCGTGGGAGAGCCTTTCTTCGTCCTGCCAGAGATGGATTTCCCCTATCTGAAGGATATCGAGGGCGTGGAAAATGTGACGTCTGGAAGCATCTCGACAATGGCAGATGACTACATCCGCCATCAGTTTGGGTACGGTAAAGGCAAGCATTGGACGCATTTGATCGGGTTTGACATCAAGAAGGATTGAATTCCGATGAATAAATCCGAGCTTCCACATCATCCGTTGACGATTGGAGAATCTTCTCCTTTCACCGCTAGAAATGCCTCGTCGGAGAGGGATCTTCTGCTAGAGGGTTCTTCATCCACCATGGAGAGATTGTGCTTAACTTTCGAAACTATCTCGTCCAGCTTGGTCTGTGGACAAGTGACTCCGCGTATGACTCCGGTCACGATGTCGACTATGGTTCCTTTGGTCCCAATCTTCTCCGGCCTTGGCATCACGAATCGGGTCTTGACGCCAATGCGAGCGAAGTCCTCGAAATCTACCGGTGCCTGGCACACCAACACTGCCGGGATATCAACATTTCTGAGGATCAATCTCGCCTTATAGATTATATGGTTCTTGACATTTCCCAGGTGTATTATCGCAAGTTTGAACTGCTCCATCCTTCGAATCTCGATTTCATCTAATCCAAAGGTAGAGCCAGTCGAGACATCAGGTGCATCGTGGGGCACTCCCGCTCCAGCGTTGATCACGATGACAGAGGTATCTATCCCCATCTCCCTTAGCTCGTAGGTTATTTCGCAGACCGGCTTCGTGATGTGCCTTTTTCCAGGGCCCATGGCAATTGCCACCACATCCCTCCCGCTCTCGGAAATGGTAGCTCTCTGGGCCAGCCCGCCTCCGACCCCCAGCCCTTTGGATTCGCGACATTCAACGAACTTGGTGTGGCGCCCAATGTTCTGCTTCACAGACCTACCCCTGAAGCCTCGTCCTTGGTGCGATTTATTTCCTCGATCTCGTCTATGGATACCTGGTCCACCACGACCTTGGGCTCACCAATTGCGACTACCTTCCCGCCCTTCATCAGGCAAGCACGATCGCAGCAAGCGGTAACGAAATCCATGTCGTGACTTACGATTATGAACGTTTCGCCCAGCTCCTTTCGCGCATTGAGCACGGAATTAGCCACCGATATCTTGGTTATCGGGTCCATTGTTCCAGTTGGCTCGTCCAAGATAACGATCCTTGGCTCGCGGATCAGCACCTGCGCCAGAGCGACTCTTTGCTTCTCACCTACGCTCAACGAGTCCGGATAGGCATAAAGGATGCGCTCGATGTCCTTGGGCTCGAAACCAACACTGCCTAGGACCTGAATGGCCTTCATCTTGGCGAACTCTGCGGGCATCTTCATGCCGATGCAGACTGTGAGATTCTGGAGAACGGTGTCAAAAGGATAAAGGGAATACTCCTGATGGAGTACGCCAATGTAAGGCGTGGCTCGCCCCCTCCCCATCTCGCCTACTTCATACATGTTGATCCAATCGTCCCCGATCAGCACCGAGACCTTTCCGCCAGTGCCAGGGGTGATTCCAGATATCATGCGGGACAGGGTCGTCTTTCCTGCTCCGCTCAACCCAACAATTCCGAATATCTCCTTCTCATTGATATCGAAAGTAACCCCGTCTACCGCTTTCACGACGCCTCTGACGATCGAATAAAAGTACTTCTTCGCGTCCTCGATCCTGACTATTGGCCCTCCCACTGGTATTGGCTCAGGGTCCTTCGGAGCGAATCCGATCATGAACTCCTTGGTGACCTCAACCG
>PNBI01000068.1 GCA_003135935.1 Methanomassiliicoccaceae archaeon | reverse complement strand
ATACTGTAATTAATGGTAAGTTAGGTCTATTGTCTAGTTAACAAGTCACTAAATATTATTCGCAGTTGGACATTCTTTTCGAATAGGGCTAGAACAGTGCTGGGAGCGCTTGTATTACTTAATTAAAGGGCGGGCACAAACTTGAAAACTAATAAACTACCACTTATGAGGAGCTGCAAGCAGCTATCCTCTCCTTGACCTTCCCATAGACATTGAAAGGCTCCTCGCTCCTTGCTTTCTTCTTAAGTTCATGCAACGTGCCCTTGCTGAAGCCGCTCTCCTTCCATTCGGTATAGGTCAAGTCAAGAATACGGGACCTCATTGCCTCCGAATCATCTCTCTTGAGATCAGGGATAGGGGAGACGAAGTCGATCCAAGTCCTTCTTTCAAGAGTATCATTTATTTCGAGGCTGATTCGACTTAAGCAGAGTAAGTCTCCTACTCACATCACTGTGCGACCTCACCGCTTGCAGGATTAAGTCGGATCTGCTGCGATAGCCTCCTGCATCAACGATCTCATCAAGGACTCTAACTAACGCGGTGGGCATCTGCAAGCTCACCACCACAGTATTCTTCGGTCGGCGTCTCCCCCTCGTCGTCGGTGCCTGTCCGGCGGTCTTATGCGGGGCGTGTGTCGCACTTGCAGGAGGCGTCTTCAATTGCTTCTGAGGTTCGGGCACGCGAGGACTCGCACTCGGATTGGCACTCTGATGAGTAACTGATGCTGCGATACTCGGAGTAGTCCGAGTCCCACTCTCAGAATTCGTTGGTGAACTCTCTGATACTGGCTTCGGACCTTTCCCCGGCTCTTTCGAGTCCGACGGACGGAACAACAAGTCTCGCACCTTCGGGGACATGATGAATTCATTGTGTAATACTTTAATAATACTTTTGAATGACATTCTTCAGGCATTGAATTCGGAAAGATCCATGCAGGAATTCCCGAATTCCATTTACGGTGCAAAGTCAACAATGGCGTAATTCCTGTGGTTGCTGCATGCTTAAGTCGCTCGACGGGCTATCGTCTATCGGCAAACAAATTCGTCGCTTAAGGGATCGTCTTAGGAATTCGATCAAGAACTCGACCCAAAGCGAAATGTGTCGTTTCGTCGTGCTTAAGCAATGGTCTGAGCAATTGGAGGCCTAGAGGTCGGCGTCTTCGATCTCAGTCCCTAATAATAATCAGGAACCCCCGAGAACGATCAACGGCAAGTTCCTGCGCAATTCAAGCGGAACACACATCCCCGAGTTCAGGAACAAGAGTCCGAAGGTCTCCTCCACGCTAAGGTGCCTCCTGATCTCCAGAATCTCTAACAAATCTAGTTTTTCGTTAATCTTCTTTTGGATTGTGAAGATGCCCTGTTTTGTCTCCTCAATCAGATACTGACTCGTTTGATCTGAGACAAGCCACGCATCAGATGAGATCCTCGCGAGTATTGCTGACGGCGACAAGAATACCCGACGACTCGTGAACGCTTCACTCAGTTTCTCGGATACGCGTCCCTTCTCCAGCGATTTAAACACTGCTGGTTCGAGTTCAAAGAGGACCTCGGTCGTCAGATCCATGAATGCTTCTGCATGAGAGTCTTTGAGGTTCGTGAGCCAGAGCGCCTTTGACAGCCGCTTCTTGGCGTCCAAGGTAACGGAATCGGCTCGCTTCAGAGCGACATCGATTTCTTTTTCCCGTTCCTCATCAAGACCAAGATCGAAATCATGAATTGGCGACAACTCCTTCGTGAACATCTCTTCATTCAAGCCAAGCGATCCCAGGCGTGTACTTATGTGGCTCAACAAATAACGTTGCAGATAGGTCTTGGCTTCGTCCCCCATGAGGCGATCAACTTGCTTCTTGAACACCTTGCCAGACTCTGTCAGTGCCGATCGAACAGCGAGAATCAGGAGGCCGGACTTGACCATCTCGATTGATTCCATGAGTCCCTGGTCGTCCTTTTCATGACCTTCAAATACTTCCTTCCCGAGCAATAGGAAGCAACTGTCGCCATATATCTGAACCTTGTCTGGTGGGCAGGTCCTGATGTGGTCTCGGATCATGGCCCGCTTCAATAAGGCCTTGTCAATTTGTGCCTTGGTGGGTGCCTTGGTATAGGGTGAACCTCTTGTCTTCTGTTCAATATACCCCGCTTTGCAGAGCCGCCGCAAGTCGTCTGCCAGGTGGGATTTCCTAGAAATGATCTTCTTTGGTCTGTCCGCTGGATCCGCGAATGCACTAACCCAGACAGCATTCTCTGCGAGATGGCATCCTTTGAACTTGTCACATTCTTGGCAATCCTCCTTCCTAGTGCACCCCTTAGGGTTCCTTCTGGAGGGTTGCTCATAACAAAGCAACAGTTGGAAATCCTTGAATCTGAGTCCTTCCTGGTGCCGTAGTTTCTGGACTTCTTGCGCAGCTTCGCTCTCCAGCAACCTGACTATTGGATGGATGGCGAGCTTCTCCTGTTTGGTAAACTCACGCTTGCGACGACTCATGGCTAAGGGATCATCCTCTTTCATGTGAAACAGTTCCGTTATAACATAACATATCGGAACTATATTAGCTTTGACGGCATCGAATCCTCGCAGAAGTCTCGGGCACAAGGGATGACGGGGTTTCTGGGAGAAAACAGGAATGCAAGAAATGGTTTCGATAAAGGGGCCTCTGGCAGAGCGACTAAGGGAACTTGCTGACCAAGAGGAAATGACCCTGAATGAAATCGTCGACTTCATCCTCAGGTCGTACTTCGAATCGGACGAAGACGATGATGAGGATGAGGATTCCGACACGTGATAACCAGGTGGTTTGCAATGATCCACTGGTCTTTTACAAACCCTTTCTCAACTATTTTTTCAAATCATTCGTTAAGAACACAAATCGAAATCGCCCTCGGAATGGGCATGGCTGCCCTTACACCAAAGCTCAATATCGAGGTGAAGGATCGATGGCGATCATTTTTGGCACCCGCAATACGAGTATTCCAAGGTTGGAAAATCGTGTTCGTTAGACTAACAATGAGATTTCCAAGCTTGGAATCTGGGTATCGCCGCCGTTCCATAATAAACGCCGTTAATAGAGAGATGCCGCGATGATTCCTAATACCTTCGCCGTTGATTCCGTGTTCGAGGGCGCAAACCTTGCAAAGAGCAAGAGCAAACGCCCCGGACGCCCAAGCATCGACCTACGTAGGGAGGGCAACAACTTGAACGGGTGCAAGCCCTTCCTCGCCCAGGCCAACAGGTTGCTAGATAAGAAGAGAGGGTCCATCAACGAGACGACGGTAAAAGAATCCGGAAGGAAGTACAAGATGCTCAACGAATGGCTTACCGATTTGAAAGGAGAGGGCAAGATCGTCACAACCAGCCCTCAAAACATGACGGAAGAGGACATCAGAAGCATCATGGAGTTCTTCCGGGGAAGAGTACCGGATCAGGGGTATCAGGCGAACCTCGTTGGGCTAATAGAACAAGTCCTCATAAGCGCAGATAACTCGATAATCGGGAAGATGCGCACCGAAGGCTATCGGTTCCCTAGGGCTCCCCTCAAACCTATTAGAGCATTGTCAGAAACGAATCTGAAGCGGCTGCAAGAAGCGACAAGAAGCATGGAAGGATGGAGAGGCGATATTGCCAGGTTCATGGTTTGGATCTACCCATACACCGGACTCAGACCCTCAGAACTGCGCTTGGCCCATCTGGAAGACATCGATACCAAGCGATGGATGCTCTTCGTCCGATACCCCAAGGGAGTAGGACGGTACGGCATCCCTCAGGAGATACCGATCCTTCCACCCGCCAGACCATATGTACTTGAATACCTGGAGGCAAGGAAAGTCTATCTAGAATCCAAGGGGTTTGCGGCGGAATCACAACCTCTTGTCCCTTGTATCTACCAGGGTGAGGTCAAGGAGCATTCAAGCAACAACTTCCGAGACATCAAGGAGAAAATCGAGGAACATGCCCAGATAGAGTTTAAAATCAAGGACTTCAGGGCAACATGCGCTCAGATGATAAAAGATCGTAATAAAGGGCCAGTCGAAATAGCAACCAAACAGCTTAGGCATTCAGGGCCGGACATGACTTATCGCAACTACTCGCAAATACAGAGCGATACGGCCATCGAGGCAGTAAACAGCTTGTTCCAAGAAGAAGGCATAGCCAGTACTCCAAATTCAGGCTTCTTCGGGGAACATCCAGATAGGAAAACATTTTTAATTCCAGGGGAAAATATTAATGCTGGATAAGACGAGTGGTGGGTCTGCCCGAATTTGAATCGGGGTCTCAAGCTCCCAAAGCTCGTAGGATGGACCAAGCTACCCCACAGACCCATCAGCCGAGTGACCGTTGATCGACCGTTCACTCAGGCTTTCGGTGAATTGCGCCTCCATATATATTACCGTTCCCCGAGATTGAAAAACGCAAGTATTTTCAGGTGGTGACCATTCAATCAGTCCGAAATGCGGAAGATATTCGCGATAGCGGTCATTGCCATTCTATTAACAACTAGCGTTGCTGGCGGCTTGATCCTTCTTAAATCAGGGGCGAGCGGTTGGAACGGTTCGGATTTGATCTCGCCATCGATCAACTCTCGCGATTATCCCTCCAATTCCATCCCCGGAACGCTGACCAACAACTATCTCGCCCCGCAATTCAGCCTTGAATGGCGCATGTCCGAGGTATATTCGACCTATGGTGGTATAGCGTGGGTATCATTGAACAACACTGGGACAGGGGCGATCTTCGTTTACCAGTTATCCTTCCAATGGTCTGGCACGAACATAAGCAGTACCCGGCCTGCGGCAGCATTGATTCAAACCGGCGAAAAGGTCGAGGTCGGGCTGCTGAGCTTCCTGGCGCCGTCATCTGCCGGGCACCATCAATACTCGATCCAACTCAAGCTCGCTGTCCAGCATCGGAACGGAGATTGGTACGACGACGGCTCTACCTCGATCGCGAGCCACGATATTCTCGTATTGAGCTCGGCCTCGAGCACCAACTATACCATCTATCGCAACTCGCCTCAGTATTATGACCGAGTGAACAAGCTGATCGATTTCTCAGTCACCGCCCAGATCGCCCAAGGGGTCAAGGAGCACTTCCCCGGTGGATACAGCATAATGCAGGTCGTCGATAGCTATGAATGGGTGAGGNNCCTCAGGACCGGTGATTGCGAGGATTACGCGATCCTGCTGGCATCCCTGATCGGCGAGATCGGGGGCAATGCTAGGGTCAACATCATCGATGGCCACGCCTTCCCGACGGTGTACATCGGCAGCAACGTCAGCGTGATTCCGTCGGTGCGAGATTCGATCTCATCCTACTATTGGGTGAACGCGACGGATGTGCACCTTACCTATTTCCAGGACAATTTGGGGATATGGCTAGTGGTCGATCCGGTCGGGATACAATATGCCGGGGGCCTGCCTTCGCTATCGGCCCCATCATCATCCTCTGCTAACCCGGATCAGTGGACATTCGAGAGCGCCAGCTGGTGTTATGAGATCGATGCCACTGGAAAAACCAATGGTGGCTGGCTGTCGTTCCTCTAATCGCCTTCCATTCGGAGCGCTTCCTTGACCGCCTGGCGGATGGCGGCCTCGCTGTTCATCTTGGGGCTCCAGCCGAACCGTTCCAGCTTCTCGATGGAGAGCAGCATGTCCTTGACGTCCCCGATCCAGCCTCGGCCTCCCTTCACGCCTCCGGTCCAATGGTAGTCGACTTCCTTCAGCCCCATCTCCTGGGTGACGATGTCCGCTATCCTGCGAACGGACAAACGGTCCTTCGACCCGATGTTGAAGATCTCCACCTGGTCCTTGGCGCGCTCGATGCCGATCACCATGCCTCTGACGCAGTCGCTGACATGCACATAGGACTTGTGCGTGCCTGGGTCCCTTCCAAGGATGTCAAGAAAGCTAGGTTGCTCCTTCAGCTTGCGGATGAAGTCGTGCGTCACATTGTGAGTGGAGCGCGGGCCGACCACATTGGCGAAGCGGTAGATGACCGCGTTCATATCGAACGTGTGGCAATAGGAGGAGATCAGCGCCTCGCAGGCTAATTTCGAAGCGCCATAGATAGATATGGGGATCTGCGGTCCGTAATCCTCCGGAGTGGGGATGACTGTCGCTTCTCCATATACCGTTGAGGTCGAGGGAAAGATTATGTCCTTGACATCGTTGCGGGCACATTCCTCCAGGAGGCGGTAGGTGACTTCGATGTTCTGCTCGAAATGGACGTGGGTGTTCGAAGCCCCAAGGCGGACGTCCGGATTGGCTGCGAAATGACAGACCATGTCGACTTCCCGTAGCACCTTACCCAGGTCCACGGCAAGCAGGTCCCCCTCGATGAAGCGGAAGCTGTCGTCCATGATCACACGATCCATGAACGATCTCTTCCCCGCCGAAAGATTGTCCAGGCCGACCACATGATTGCCCTTACGGAGCAATTCCTCCACCAGGTGGCTTCCGATGAAGCCGGCGTTACCAGTGACCAGGACCTTTCTGTTCTCGAGCCTCATTAACTCATTCCTCCATGCGTTTTGATAATGTCGCTCTCAACGAGTTAATAGCTTTGCCACGGTGCGAGATGAGGTTCTTCTCATCCAAAGGCATCTCGCCGAACGTCCTATTGTGCCCGGAGGGAATGAATAGCGGGTCGAAGCCGAATCCTCTGCCGCCTCGTTCCTCACCGATGATCGTGCCGACCGCCTCCGCCGAGACCACCATCTCGCCAAGGCCTTCGGCGTTGCAACCGATGCAGCAGCGGAACCGGGCGGTTCGGTCGCTTACGTCCTCCATCAGCTTGATTATCCCCCGGCAGCCGAGCGTCTTCAATGCATACGCGGAGTAAACGCCTGGGAACCCCTCTAAGGCGTCGATGAAGAGGCCCGAATCGTCGATGATGTAATTCCGCACTCCTTGCACCTGAAGCTGCGCCATGCAGTCCCTAACCACATCCTCGAGCCTGTCCGCCTGGATCTCGTCGATATCCTCCGAACGCTGTCTCAGCTCGAAGCCCAGTGGCTCCAATGCTGCCTTGAACTCCTTCATCTTGCCTGGGTTGGAGGTTATGACATCGATGCGGATCAGGTGTAGCGCCCCCTGTCCTCGATATCCTTGATCTTGTTCACAACCAGATCGCTCTTCTCGAAATTCTCGGAGTACGACTTCATTACGACCTTAAAAAGATCGAACCGCTCGGAATGCGCTGACTGGAACGCTTCCTTCAAGAGGTGCATATCCACCCCCATCTCCTCCGCCTCCGCGTTCCTCGAGCCTAACGAGAAATCGATGACCCAGATCCTCCCTTGGCGCAGGATCATGTTGGAAGTGGTGAGGTCGCCATGGACCAGCTTGGCCCGATGCATGAGCGCCGCCAGCCGGCCAATCTCCCAGCAGATGCGCTCGGCCTCTTCCTGCGAGGCTCGGTTCAGCGCGTCCTTGACCCGTTCACCGTCGATGTACTCCATGGTCATCTCCGCCTTCCTGGTGTCGATGTCGTAGATGACCGGCGTCGGGACTCCCTGCCTTCTAGCCTCCTGGATCAACCGCGCCTCGTTCTTCGTCCTGCTAGCGCGGATCGAGGCGTCCAGCTGCGGGTGGCGATACCCCTTGGGCACTCGGCTCTTCACGACGACCGTCCGCCCTTTCCATTCGGTGAGTCTGATCTCTGCCTCCGCCCCCTGCCTTATCACCCGCACGCCTCATCATCACCATCGGCTCTAATAATCCTTTCAACTGGTCCGCCGGGGATCAGAGTCAAAGAACGTTCTGAGGGACGCGTCCAGACGGTCAGTTTCGCTGGCATGGAAATCGGCGGGAAAGGCTGAAGCGATCGAGGGCAGCAAGTATCGCTCGTCCAAAAGCACGATCGCCGCGCGGTCGGTCTCGCTCCTGATAGCTCTTCCCGCCGCCTGGAGCACCTTGGCGATAGCTGGATAGGTTTGAACGTAGAGCCTCGACCGTTGGTCTCCGAACTTCGATGCCAATCGAACCTCCATCCGTTCCGATTCGGGGGAGGGCGGGTTCAGAGGGAAGCCGGATACCACTACCGCTGAAAGCAGGTTCTCGTTGAAATCTATGCCCTCGGCAAAGCTCCCACCGATGGTCGCCATCAAAGCTGCGCTCCGGTCCTGGCGCATGTCGGAGATCATCGCCTCCTTCTCCTGTTTGGTCTGTCCCTTCGATTCCACTAGCAGGCGTTTTCCGCCGCTGTCCTTCAAGTGGAACAAGGTGGATTGCATGAAGTCGTAGGAAGGGAAGAAGACAGCCAGGTTGCCTGGCACCGACTGGCATACCTGACCGACCCGGGATGCCATATCCGAGTAGCTGGACTCGCATCGGTCCCGGAAGCGTGATGACACTCCCCGGACGCAAAGGATTGGTCGGTTCTCAGGAGGAAAGGGATTGGCATACTCGCGGCAAACGCTTTCATCGGAGATGCCCAGCAGATCGGCGTACATCTCAGGCGAGTGCAAAGTCCCGCTCATCAGGAGAGAGCAGTGGACTTCGGCGAAGCTGGGCTTAGACACCAGGGAGGGCTCGATGAGCTTGACAACCAGCCTCCTCGGTTCGTTGGTCGAGTACCGTACGCTGCTATTGCCGAAGGCGCTCCAGTTCCTTAAAAATCGCAGCAGCGGTCGCAGCCGTCGCCCGTCGCCTTCCTTGCAGGCCTCCTCCAGCTCCAGCGCCAATCCGGCGCAGTCGACGCCACATCGTCCTTTGAGTTCGTCGTCCAGCTCTCCTGGGTCCAGGTGAAGGTGGGGCTTCCCCGCGGTCATCCTCCTTGATATTTCTGCAAGCACCTTAAGGTCCTCTCGATGCCCGCGCAGCGACCGGAGTGCCATCGGTCGGTCCAGGTCCGAAGCGCAAAGCGTGCCGCTGCGGTCGTCCATGAGCCGCTGGGGGAGGTTATGCGCCTCATCCACGATCACTATCGACTTGCGCCGCCTGGAAGCCTTTCTCAAGAGGGCGGCTGAGCCGTCAGTGAAAACCGGGTTATAATCGCATACCACAACTTCTGCCCTCTCCGCCGCCTTCAGGCTCGAAGCATAGGGGCAGGTCCCAAGGCGCAGGCACAACCTGGTCGCCTCTTGGACGTGCAGCGGATACTCTAGTATTTTCAGTGCCGCCTCTTCGATCCGCTTGTTCAGGAAATAGCAATCCCCACCCTCTGAGCAAGGCACCTGGCCATTTTTCCTCCGGGCCAGGCACATATCTTCCTTGGCGATGAGGTCGACCGCCGCCAGTGGCCTCATCTTCCAGATCATGCGCAGCGTTTCGATAGCCGCGTAATGCTGCGACTGTCTGGCGGTGGTGAATAGCAGATGCCCTTCGTTCAGACGGCAGGCTTCTAGGCCAGCAGCCAGGGAGACGACGGTCTTTCCCAGGCCGGTCGGCGCATGGGCGAGGAGGTTGATGCCCTGCCTGAGGCAGGAGCGGGCATCGTCCAAGAAACGGTCCTGGCCGGCTCGGATGGTGCTGAATGGGAAGAGGTCATTGTCCGGTTCGTTGACCTCCTGGGGGGTGGT
>PNBI01000169.1 GCA_003135935.1 Methanomassiliicoccaceae archaeon | reverse complement strand
ATTTGAAGGAATTAATCTTCATTCTAATCGGTTCAGGGTCGACTGTTCTAACCATCTCAAACCTGCCATTCCCAGTATCTCATGAAGTAAAGAATGCTTTACGCACTGCACAAAGAGTCACAGTCAAAACAAAGCAGGTCTGTCGGAAGATGATTCCTTTCAGGAGCGAAATATTTTGTAACCTGCTTGCTAAAACGGATAAAACTCAGAGAAATGAATGAGAACAGTCCGGACTCATATACGGATGTGTATTAAGTTCCTCATTTTTACCGTTAGGCTAAACACGCTATTGGACCGAGCCATTCTCCCATAATTTTGGGTGTATTTTTATAGTCGTTAACTATTTCAAGAATCCAGCAAGGAGCCGCTACGTGAAGCCAAGAATAGGTGTCTTCGATTCTACTAATTTGCGAGCTTGCGAGTTGCAGATTGCGCATTTCGAAGAGCAGATATCGATATGTTCAAACTATGGGTGTTGTTTCGTTGATTGGAAGTGATTAAAATGACAGAAAAGGGTGGCGCAGTGATGGTGGTCGGAGGGGGCATTTCAGGAGTCCAGACCGCGTTGGATTTAGCGGATTCCGGGTTCAAGGTGTACCTCATCGAGCGGAAACCAAGTCTCGGAGGGGTGATGTCCCAGTTAGACAAGACGTTCCCAACGAACGACTGTTCGATGTGCATTCTCTCGCCGAAGCTTGTCGAAGTGGCTAGAAATCCGATGATCACGATCATGACCCTATCTGAGGTTGTCGGAGTCGACGGCGAGGCTCCGGGTTTCGAGGTAAGGGTAAAGCGGCATCCTCGTTATGTGCGCGAGGACCGGTGCGTCGGCTGTGGCTTATGCGCTGAGAAATGTCCGTCAAAGATCGGAAACGAGTTTGACCTAGGCATGGTGCAACGCAAGGCCATATACGTTCCCTATGCCCAGGCCGTCCCAATGAAGTATTCCATTGATGCAGAGAAGTGCCTATATTTGACGAAGAGACGCTGCGGCAATTGTCAGAAAGTTTGTCCAGCGGACGCGGTCGATTATGAAATGAAGGAGATCGAGGAAAAGGTCCATGTAGGGGCTATCGTTCTCGCGCCTGGATACGAGGTCTTCGATGCCAAGATTAAAAAGGAATACGGTTACGGTGAATTCAAAAACGTATTAACCTCGCTGGAATTCGAGAGGGTGCTATCGGCTACTGGCCCATATCAGGGTCACGTCGTGCGGCCTTCGGACAATAAAGTTCCTGTCAAAGTAGCGTTCCTTTCCTGCGTCGGATCCAGAGACGAAAAGGTTGGCAATAATTACTGCTCGTCCGTCTGCTGCATGTATGGGTTGAAACAGGCCATCATCGCGGGCGAGCATACTGCGGGTCTGAAGCCCACAATGTTCTTCATGGATGTGAGAGCCTTCGGCAAAGAATTCGAAGACTATCGTTCCCGCGCTGAGAACGAGTACGGCATTAAAATCCACCGCGGAACCCGAGTGGCCTCGGTCGAGGAGGACCCGGAGACGAAGAACCTGTTGGTCCGCTACAGTAACGGTGCCGAGACCAACGCCGAGGAATTCGACCTGGTGGTGCTATCGGTCGGCTTCGAGCCGCCCGCTTCGGCGCCAAGCCTTTCCGAGACTCTTAAATTCAATTTGAACAAGTATGGCTTCGCCGAAACGTCGGTTTTCAATCCGCTGGAAACGAACCGTATCGGAATCTATGTCACCGGCGCCTTCAGCGCACCCAAGGATATCCCACAGTCAGTGGCAGAGGCGAGCGGGGCGGCATCCAAGGCTGGGGGACAGGTGTACAAGAACAGAGTGCACTACGTGAAGGCCGAGATACCCGAGACGCAAGTGGATGGCCAGGAGCCAAGGATCGGAGTTTTCGTCTGCGATTGCGGCATCAACATCCGCGGAACGGTCGACGTCCCAAAAGTCGTTGAATATGCCAAGACTCTTCCGAACGTTGTTCACTCCGAAGAAGGCAAGTATACCTGCTCGGCCGACTTCCAGGAGAGAATCAAGCAGAGGATCAAGGAACTCAAGTTGAATCGCGTGGTCGTTGCTTCATGCACGCCACGTACCCATGAACCGCTCTTCCAGAGCACGATCGAGGAAGCTGGGCTAAACCCTTACCTCTTCGAGATGACCAACATTCGTGACCAGTGTTCGTGGGTACATATGANNTGGTGCGCATGGCCGTCGCAAAGTCCCGGTTGTTGGTGCCGCTTAAGAAATCCAAACAGTCTGTTTTGCACTCCAGTGTTATCATCGGAGGCGGACTAGCTGGCATGACGGCAGCATTGGATATCGCCGCGCAAGGTTTCCCAGTGCACATCATCGAGCGCGAGGCCAAGCTGGGTGGCAATATGAAGAACATCCATAGCGAGGAGGGGGGCATAAGACCGTCCCAATACCTCGATACCCTAGCCTCCCTCATCCGAGAGAACGATAAGATCACTGTCCACCTGAGCACCTCAGTGACCGACGTGAGAGGGTTCGTCGGTGCATTCAAGGTGAAGACTTCCAAGGGTGATGAGATCGATACTGGTTCGATAGTCGTGGCGGTCGGTGGTCAGCAATACAAACCAAAGGAATATTTGTATGGGCAGGACCCGAGGGTGGTGACGCAGTGGGAGCTGGAGGAACAGATGCTAAAGGGTCCGATTCAAGCGCAGACCGTAGTCATGATCCAATGTATCGGTTCAAGGAATGAGGCGGCGTCGTATTGCAGCCGGGTCTGTTGCACCGAGGCGGTCAAAAACGCCATCAGCATCAAGAAGGCATCTCCATCCACTGACGTATACATCCTGCATAAGGACATTCGTACCTATGGTTTCCGCGAGGACTATTACAAGCTAGCTGGAGAGTTGGGCGTGAATTTCGTCCGCTTCAACGAGAATGCGGACCCGAAGGTCGAGAAGAACGGCGCTAGTCTTTCTGTTTTGGTCGATGACGTCATCCTCGGCGAGCAGGTCGAGCTGCAACCTGACCTATTGGTCCTGAGTACCGGAATACGCCCGAACCTCGACAACGAAAAGTTGGCAAAGTTCCTGAAGGTGCCACTGAGCAAGGACGGCTATTTCCTCGAGGCGCATATGAAGCT
>PNBI01000114.1 GCA_003135935.1 Methanomassiliicoccaceae archaeon | reverse complement strand
CCTGGGGGGTGGTCGCTTCCATGCTACCCCGTCGGCACGGACGGAGCAGTACCTTCCTGCTAATTGCAGACCTCGCAAGGATGATAAGCGCTCCAGCGATTGTCATTACGTCATGGCGGAGGTGGCAAGGAGGTCGAAGGGCAGAAGCCCGGCCGGCATCGCCTTCATATTGTTCCAGACCACGCTTGCGGCGTACATAGCCAGGGTCAATCTTTCGGTCGCGCTGCCTTTCATCTCGGCCGACTATGGATGGACGGACGCTGAGAAGGGGCTCTACGGCGGGCTTCTGCTGGGGATCTTCCTGGTCGGATATGGCGTCTCGAACGTCATCCTCAGTCCCTTGGTCGATCGATTCGGACCAAGGAAGAGCATGATGGTCGCCGTGGCCGCTTTCTCGGCGCTCACCTTCTTCACCGGAATCGTGGGATTGGTCTTCTTCGCCTTCATCGCCGCCCGCCTGCTCCTGGGGCTTTCACAGGGCATCCTCTTCCCGAGCGCCAGTAAGGTCACCCAAGCCTGGTTCAAGCCCTGCGACCGCTCCAAGGTCAATTCCCTGCATCTTAGCTCGATGCATTTCTCCAACCTGTTGGTTCCGATCTTTCTCATCCCTCTCATCCTCGTGGTCGGTTGGGCGGCGTCGTTCTTCGCCGTGGCTTTCATCACATCCTTGGTATTGATCCCCCTGTTCCTCTACCTGCGCGATTCTCCCTCCGCGGAGATCAAGGAAGACAGGAAGCCGATCAAGGAGATAATTAGGGAAGCGAAGGCAGGGCTGCGTTCCGCCCTCGGCATAAAAGGGATATTCGTGCTCTCAGCGGCCGACGCCGCTGGCAACCTGGTATGGTGGGGCATCTCCCTCTGGCTGCCGACCTATCTGATCCAGGCGAAGGGGCTATCGGTCGACCAGATCGTGCTGGTGGCCTCCCTTCCCTATTAGGTGGCGTTGCTGGGCTGTATCTGGGCTCGTGGATGAGCGATCGGACTGGCAAGCGGGTGCTGATCACAACCGTGTTCCAATTAGTCGCGGTGCTCTTCATCTTCCTGTTGATAAGCGCGAGCGATGAAAGCATGATCATCGTCATCCTGGCGGCGATCTTCTTCTGCATCAGCATCCTGCCGCCCAACTGCTTCACGCTGCTGCAAGGTATCGCCCCCTGCGAACTGCTGGGGAGCGCCACTGGAGTCATGAACGGACTTGCCGTCGGGCTCGGCGTCTTCGGCCCGATCATCCTTGGGCTGGTGGTCGCCTCCACCGGGAGCTATGATATCGGCCTGTACGTGATGGCAGGGCTGCAGGTCGTCTCTGCGGCCATAATGATGGCGTTCCGCAAGTACGAAAAGGTCGACAAGCTGGTCTGCGACGATGCCTGCGAAGCCAAATGAAGCTCGTCCTGGTCAAACCCTGACCCAATTTCTGCTTATGCATCATCGCGTTATCTGAAGGTCGCGAAAATAATTGGCGAGTAGAAGATATGATTATCATTCCGCTCACCTGTCATGGGTCGTGGACAAGATATCCTTCGCATGCGCCTCCCTGGACGAGATGTTCGGCGGGGGCTTGGAACCTGCCTGCGTAACCTTGCTTTATGGCGAGGCCGGCACCGGCAAGACCAACCTCTGCCTTGTGATGACGAGGAACATCGCCATTCTAGGGATGAAGGTGGTCTATCTCGACACAGAGGGCATCTCCATGGAACGTTACAAGCAGATCTGCGGCGAGGAATACGAGCCGCTGCTTCGTTCCACTTTGTTCTTCGAGGCCAACAGCTTCGACGAACAAGAGAAGATGGTGGATAAGGCTATCAAGCTGGCCGAGAGCAATTTGGACATCGGCGCGATCGTGGTCGATTCGATAACCTTGTACTATCGCCTGACGTCGAGACAGCAGGAAAGGTCGGAACGCAAATCGCTCACTTCGCAATCGCTCAAGCTGCTGGAGATCGCTAAGAAACGCAACATCCCGGTGCTGATCACATCGCAAGTCTACACCGATGTGGATAAGGGCACGATCGAGCCATTGGGCGGGCATTCGCTGATGCACAACGCCAAGACGATAATCAAGCTGGAGAAGATGGGCATGGGGAAGCGCCGGGCGGTCATCATGAAGCACCGTCATCTGGCCGAGGGCGGATCAGCGGAGTTCAGACTGGTTGAGAGGGGCATCAGTTGCGAGCCACTGAAGAAGTAGTTTAGCACCAGATTTCACAGCTGCCGACCGACAGAGAAGTCCACTATCTCGCGGAGAAAGTCTCGCTCCTTGGAAGGCTTCAGGCATTTCAACAGCGACTTCGCATCGTTGGCGTACTTCAACGCGATGTTCTTGGCGTGATCCAAGCTGCCAATGTCCTTGAATAGCTGGATGACCTGCCTCACTTCCTCGTCGGTCGCCTTCGCATTCCCCAGTGCCTTCAGTATCTTGGCGTTCTTCTTGCGGCCTTTGGGGCCGAGCGTCTTCATGGCATGCACCACGATCAGAGTGCGCTTGCCGTTACGGATGTCGCTGCCCACTGGCTTCCCCAGCACCTTCTCGTTGCCTATGAGCCCTAGCACGTCGTCCCAGATCTGGAACCCGATGCCTAGCAATCGAGCATACTCCCTCATGTCGCGGATCTGCTTCTTGCTGCCATGTCCGATGATCGCGCCGCCGCCGGCTGCGCAGGCGAACAGGACGGCCGTCTTCTTCTCCACCATCTCCATGTAGGCCTCGACGGTCACATCGGACGAGTTCTCGAAGTCCATGTCCATCTGTTCCCCTTCCGCTATTAAGAAGACCGTCTCGGACAGGTCCTTCAACAGCATCCTCAGGNNACTTCTGTCTTGGCGAGCACCTGGAAGCCGATGGCGAAGAGCGCATCTCCGGCAATTATCGCCGTTGGTATGTCAAATTGCGCGTGCACCGTCGGCCGCCCCCTTCGGGTCAGGTCCTCATCGATGATGTCATCGTGAACCAAAGTGAAATTGTGGATTATCTCCAAGGCACAGCCGAATGGGACCGCCGCTTTACCCTTCTTACCGACCGCCTCCGCCACAACGATCGCCATGGATGGCCTGAGCCTTTTACCGCCGGCGCGGGGCAGGTGATTCACCGCGAGGCGCAGCTTCTCGTGGGTGCCGACGTTCAGCAGCGGCATCAGCTCCTCGTCCACTTCCTTCGCCATGCGCATAACTTCTTTCATGATGTCCATTTTCATCCCTCGGCCTTTAGCTGCGACAACCATTCTTTCGTTTCCCCAACGAGGATGTAGCGCTTCCCCGCTAGCTCCGACACTTTCTTCGCGCCAATGAGGAACATCGCCGCGCGGAACTCCGATTGCATGATCCTCAGCTTCTCCATGACCTTCTCGGCCGACTCCATCGCCTCCGGCAGCAAGGCCATGGCCGCGCCGGCGCAGGAGGCCCCGAGGACCATTCCCTTGGCAGCTTGCAGTCCATCGTTGATGCCCCCGGAAGCTATTATCGGAATGCCAACGTTTGCCCAGACGGTCGCTACTGGCGCAGGAATGCCCCAATCATCGAAAGTGCGTCCCAATGCGGCGCAGTGCGCGTCCCCCACCTTCTGTGCTCGATGCCTTTCGATGGCGGAGAAGCTCGTACCTCCGGTCCCGGAGACATCCAGCCCGCGCATCCCGATGCCTTTCAATCTGACGGCGATATCGCGCGAGATGCCTGCCCCCGTCTCCTTGGCGATGAGCGGGTACCGCTTCGCCGCGTCCCTCATAGCGTCCAAGCAGCCGCGAGCGTGGGTGTCTCCCTCCGGCTGGACGATCTCCTGCAGAAAGTTGAGGTGAATGGCGAGCAGGTGCGCGTCTATCATCTCCATTGCCGTCTTGATATCGTCCTCATGGAACTTCGCCTTGGTGCCCTGTTCGATGAGCTGCGGCGCTCCCAGGTTGCCGATGCGCAATGGGATGTCGTGGTCCTTGAGTACGCCATAGCTGCCATCGTCGCCATGCTGCACTCCCGCCCTTTGGCTACCAATGCCGAGGCCGATCTGGAGCTCGGCGCACGCTTCCGCGAGATTTCTGTTAATCTTGACCGCGTTAGGATATCCTCCAGTGATTGCCGTGACGATGAGCGGGAAGGAGAGCTTGCGTCCGAAGAGGACGCAGGAGGTGTCGACCTCCTCCAGATCGATCTCTGGCAAAGAACAATGGATCAGCTTGACGTCGTCCCAATGGTTGTTGGCACTGGCGACGTCCTCGTTCAAAGCGACCTCGATATGGTCGAGCTTGCGACGCTCTATCTGCCTCATCTTAACCATCCCCAATTACTCGTGAGCCCTTGACTGCTTCGCCCTTTAAGGCGCGCTCCAATCTGCCACGGACCCGGCCATTGACGACCATCGCTTCTCTCCCTTTGGCGAGGTCCAGGATGCTCTCGATCTTGCCATAGATACTGCCGGTGACGTCCGCGCATCGTTCGCTCCTCGGCAATCTAGCCAGCACTGACCGGTCCACTTGCTCGATCATATTCGCGTCATCGTTCAAATGCGGGTCGGCGGTGAAAATACCATCAACATCGGTGCAGAAGATGATCCTTTCCGGGTCGAACTCGTCGGCGAGCCAGGCCATCAGTTGATCCCCAGAACAGATGCCAAAGCCCTTTTTCAGGTCGAGGACGACATCGCCGAAAGTCACTGGAACGATGCCGAGGTCCAGATAGCGATGCACGACCTCCAGGTCGAAGTCGACCAGCTTGCCATCGTCCATCAGGCAACAGGCGCTTGGCGGGATGGAGATGCAGTTAAGTCCGGCCGATTGAAGTGCATCCATTATGCGCAGGTTGAGGTCCCTAACGTCCAGCGAGACCTGGGTCAGCCCTTTCATTTGATTTTGGTTGCGATAGCCATCCTTCAAATGGTATTTCTTCGCCAGGACATGGCCGAACGAGCCCGCTCCATGCACGATCATTACCGGCATCTTGGAACGGACGATCTCCTTGGCCAGGCGCTTGACGTTGGCCTGGTCGAAGGTGCGATATTGTTCCTTGTCCGTGATGACACTTCCGCCCAATTTCACCAGGATCATGGCAACGGTTCAAGCATGTGCCAGACGATATAAAAAGACTCTTGGTCAGTCGCGGGAGAGCGAGGTGCCGCACTGAGGGCAGATGGCAGCGTCCTCTGAGACGGTCTCCATGCACTTCGGGCAGGCATAGGCGTTCTTCACCTGATTGCCGCACTTGCGGCAGAAGATGTCGTCCTCGGCAAGCTTCTCCCCGCAGGCGGAGCATTTCGGGCTGCGGTCCACTTTCAAGCCGCACTTGCGGCAATAGACGTCATCATCGGTCAGGCTGGAGCCACAGCGCACGCATCTTTTCGACGGCCCATGCAACGATTTTGGCTGGGGCGCCAACCGCTCCACGCCGGGATCCATGACAACCGGTTTTGACTCGATCGGGCCGATGGAGTCAGCTCCACCGTCCAGTGCCCGCTTGGCGCGCAGCGCCAGCTTCAATGCTTCGGTGTAATCCTCCCTCTGGAAGCTCTCATCCGCCTGTTTCAGATTCTCCTCTGCGGCAGAATTCTTCCCTTTGGCTCCGGACTGTTCTAGTATATCGCGCACCGAGCAGATCATGAACTTCGATTCTAGGTAGTTCTTGGGCAATTTCCTGGCCTCCTGGAACGGTACCTCGCATTTCTCCTCGCCGCTCTTCACACCGACCTTGGAGACGATCGATGCGACCGGATCAGCCTTCTCTTCTTTTGCGCTCTTCAGCAAATCCTTGGCTTTGTTAATCGATTCCAATGCGTAGAGGTGATTCCCTCTCTCGAAAGCCGCTTCCGCCTCGATTATGAGGAGATTCGCTTCCTTTGAGTTCCTTCCGCGAGCCTTAAGGGCCTCGGCGACAGCCTTTGTCGTCTGGATGGAATTATACGCGTCGTCCTGCGTTATCTTGTGATCGACTCGGTTCTTCCTCTTGCTGCGGAAGTACCTCAATTCTAAGAATACCACTATCGCCAAGATGATTCCGAGCACTGCCAATATTATTAGGTCGACATCAGACAGCCCGACCACCTACATTCCAGTCTTCCAACACCTAGCTTTAATCAGGATAAATAATTTTGTCATGACAGTCGCATTACGCGAAAGGAACGCCGGATACGGTTATTCGCAAGATATTGCAAGATTCGAGGTTGGCACGCTCGCTAAAGAATCAAGATAGGAAAAGTAAGAATGGCTGACAGCGTTCCGAGCTTCCCGTGGGCTCGCGCACCACAGTACAACGGGGCACGCAGGCGGGCTTAACTGCTGGGTTCGGATGAGACCAGGTGTATCCCCGCCGCTATGGCCGTCACACCATTCTTGAACCCTCGAAAGTAAACGTCCTATTTATAGATTCTTCCAATGCGTCCATCTCTTCTTCTCTGGAAAACGCTGAGCGTAACTATTGCTAGGCGGCCTCAGCGATTTGCTCAGACGATAATCGATACCGCTTCGCCGATCAGCTCAGCGTCCTTAGTGAGGAGGGCGAACTCCTTGGTGTTAAAAGCCTCCGGGTCCAGGGTGATGACCAGCATGCCATGGTTCACGGCAACGGACTCATAAAGGTAATTCATGAGCTTCAGTACCTTCGAGAAGTCGTTCTGGAGCATAAGGTACTCGATCCCTTCTAGGATCACTGCCGCATCGCCTTTCTCATACAGCCGGATCAGGGTATCGGTCAGGATCCCGATATTCTGTGGATTGATGTTCCTCGGCCCCGCCGAATTCGAGAGCCAGAAGACGTTGCTAGACGGAATCTGGAAATCCTCCAGCAGCCGATCGGGGTGCAATCTGCTGACCACCAGGATCTCCCTATCCTTGGATTTTAAAAGGTTGTATAATCCCAATGCCCGGTCCGCTTTTTTGTCCTGGAGAATGTAGAGCGAACCAGGCTTTAGCTCGATTTGGGCCAAAATGCACCTTCCCAATGCGGTCCACTCATTACCCTGCTAGATAATCAAACTAATCACTAGCCAATGGGCAAATTCCATTTAATCACTAGACCCGGAGTAACTACAATTTCATTGGTAGAAAATCGAAATTATCAAGAGCGCTCCAAGCACCCCGAATGCCATGGAGAGGACATTCGTGCCAAGCTTGCCGACTATCTTTGCCCTTTCCAGTGTTGCGCCGATCAAGCTGTCAATGTTGCAGCCGAGGAAGCCCATAGCGATAGGGATTAGCAACCTGAGATCTATCGTCCCCCAAGGGAACAAGAGCAGCCATCCCAGGATCGAGGCGAAGGCTGCCCCGAAGAGCGCCCAGGCGGTCCCATAGGTGGAGACGCCACCATCCGTTCCGACAGCGACCCGCTTCATGCTCGTTATCAGGAAGGTCTTATTGCTGAGGACCCCCAGCTCACTGGCGACGGTGTCCGAGGCGGCCACGCTTACCGCCGTCAAATAGACCAGATCGGCGGCAGCGCTATCCTGCAGGCCGAGCGCCCATGCTGCCAGGGCGATCAACGCGGGGATCAGCCCGTTGGCGACCACGTTCTTCCAATTTCGCTCGCCTTTCTTCCCTTCCTGTACTCCTTTCCTCTTCTTCAGTTCGAACTTGAACTTGGTGACGATGAATCCGCTCAATGCAAAAGCGATGAGTATGATGAGCCAATCGATCGAGCCAAATGAGCCGATGATTACTCCCATCAAGAATGAGGCAACACTCCCGGAGGCGGTGAGAAGCTTGAGTCGATAGGAGACGAAGGAGAGGACTCCGCAAAGCAATAAGACAACGACGAGGTCGAAAACTAGGACCGAGGAGGTGATGATGGTTGCGGAGGCATACATTCGGGCCGCAAGAAATGAGGGAGGTTAAATAATGTTGCTGCCGAAGTCTTTGATTCCAGCCAAGGAATGGGAGGAGAAAAATCTGACTTTGGTATTACTACTTCTCCTCGCCCTTTCTTTCGTCCGGGCCCTTGGCGACTCCCTCGATCTTGTCCAAATTGGAAACGGAGAGTTCCGCACCACAGGCAGGGCATATGGTCTGATCGAGCAGCACAGCCTGGCCACAGGCTTGGCATTTGTTGGCATCTACGGGCTTCTCCTTGCTCAGAGCGGCCAGAGCCAGGGGCATGGGCGTCTTGAACAGCCTGTCCGTTTGGTCCTTAACCCCTCTGACCTTCTCGAGGTCCCCGTCCCAGTCCTTCAGAGCTTGACCGTATTCCCTGTGGATGTCCTCGATCACCCCTTGCATGCGATGGGGCACGTTTCCGGCCCTCTGGGAATGGAGCACAACGGCTAGATAGAACGAGTCCCCTCGTTCCACCAGGATCTTCTTCTCCCCGAAATCGAGGCGCTGCAGGTGGGTCGAGCTCTCATCTTTAAAGGAGTCCTTGACGAAACCCTGGATGGCGACCAGCATGGAACTCAATATCTCATCGTCCATGCCCGGTTTCAACCTTCTAGTCTGATGTGCCATCAGACGGCCGTCGTTGTAGATGATGAATACCTCGTCCACTGGCACCATCGCATTGCGAATTAGTAAGATTGAGAGCGCAATAGCTATTATTGCCACGATCGCGAACAAGGCCAGATCCTCTGCAGAAATGTCCTGCGGTGAAGTTGCCTCGATATTGAGTTGGAATATCTGGGTGGAATATGTGTTATTGTTGGTGTCGGTCGCTCTAATCATGTAGGAGACGTTCGTCTTAGCCAGCTGCGAAGGTATCTGCCCGTAGTATGTTTCTGGCTCATTCGCGGGCGTCATGGAAACGTTTATCCAGCTACCATCAGACACACGGTATTCTAGGATAACCTGTCTCACACCAAATTGGTCCGTTACTCTAGCAGAAATGATGATTGCTTGTCCTGCGGTGGCGTTTCTTCCAGTTGATCCCATCACCACCAATGGAGGAGTTCGGTCCACCAAGATACTGACCCGAAACGGGGCAGAATCTAAGTTCCATTGATCTCTGGCCAGTAGGGTAACTGTGTAATTGCTGTCAGTCGCAAACTCATGAGAAACAGTCTTGTTCCCGGTAGCAAATGCCGTCCATCCGCTCCCGTCTCCGAAGTTCCAACTGAAGTTAAGCGACGCAATATCCGAGGGCGTATCTATGGAGAGAGTGGCATCGAAGAGAATCCGACCGCTTGTCTGCGTGGAATTGTGATAACTAAAATGCGCCACTGGGGCAACATCGTTCACTTGGATTTCCAACCAAGAGATGGACTCAACAAACCCGTTATTATCCCACACCCTCACTTTCACGTAATACGTTCCAGGTTTGGTGAAGGTCCATGAAGTGTGGTTGGTCAAGAATGGGGAGGAAGGAATCCACGACCCACCCGAATTATAATTGAAGTTCCATTCGTACTTGGTAATTGGTTTGTATGTTTGAATAGCCCAGACCCAGAAACTGACATTCTGGTCCATATTGTAAGTAGCCCCCGCGGCTGACCAGAATCTGAGAATCTCCGGAGTCGTGTCCTGCACATTTACCAGTAGGCCTACAATACTCCAAGCTCCATCCTTCTCGGTCACATTCACGCTCACCCAGTAACTCCCGTTGTTGCTGAACGTATGATTTGTTCCAGTTTGCGAATTATTGGTTAGGTACCAAGTGCGGTTGTCATCGTAGGACCAGTTCCATGAAACGATTGGATTGAAGGAGAAAGTCGTAAGGTTGAACTTCGTGAGGGCACCTTCTATCGAGATTCCGTTCAGAGTGAAGCTGACCTGCGGCGGAGTCGCATTGACATAAAGCCACTGTGCCTTTTCTGCCGAATACCCTTGCAGATCAGTGATATTCAAAACGATCTTGTACCATCCTTTCATGTCGAAGATGTGACTGACATTGGATTCTGTGCCATTAGTCACGTTGTCGTCGCCGAAATCCCAGCGATATCTCCCGATTAGGGTCCATGCGGTTGAGCTCGTACTATTGAAGTAGGCATTTGCACCAACTTTAGCGTTGCCACAGTTGAAATCGGCCACAGGTAAGACCTTGGTCACATTGAAATAGCGCAGAGCGGTGGAATTCGATACCCCCCTGGCATCCCAGACCGTGAGCGTGACCGTGTGCTCCCCTGCTCCGAATCGCTGCCTGGCATCATTCGTGGAGTTGCCAGTCTTACCATCAAACTCCCATTGCCAACTTTGGATGGAGGAGTTGGAAATGTTTGATGGCTCACTAGTGTCGTTGAAGAACACCCATGTGCCTTCGGGTGGAATCTGAGGCCAAATCGTGAAATTCGCACAAGGATATGTTTGAAGGATCTTGATATTCCACTTGCTCGCATTGTTAAGTCCACCACGATCGGTGACGTTAAGAACGACAGTGAACGTGATATTATTCTCATACGTATGCGAAACTGTCTTTCCATAGCCTGCATGACCGTCACCAAAAGCCCATGTATAATTAAGAGAGCCGACGTCCGAATAGGAATCCTGGCTAAATGCCCCACTAAATATGGCATTCACTCCTACGTACTGGTAGGCTGGTCCGCTAATCATGGCTATAGGTGCAAGGTTGTTCTGGAACCAGATGCTGATAGAATAACTGCCTGGAGAAGAACAGAGGATATCGGTCCTCCCATCCCCATTTACGTCTTTTGCCAATATTGCAGAGGCTTCGGCTCCCGACGTGAAGTTGAACGGATTCGTGAATGTTAGGGACTTTATCTGCAGGAAGACAGAGAGCTGTGGGAGCGTTGAATATCCAATTAATAGATCATCCAGGCCGTCATCGTTAAGATCGCCAGCTGAGATTGTCTTAGCCCCTTTACTTAATTCGATTATTTTATTCGGGGTAGGGAAGGTGAAAGCTTCGAACCCGAAGTTAGGCTGCAGGTAGATCAATACCTCACCGCCTTGTGCCAGCACAGCTATGTCCGTTCGATCCACATTGCCCGGCTCATTCGTAATCCCAAAGTCCCCGACAGCCAATGCAAGGAAATGTTTACCAGTGTCGGTCAGATTGGCCGATGGCATGTTTTCGTAGTGGTCGCTAGGTCCGCCAGTTGACTTATAAATATAGATTTCCACCGTATCAGTGGCCGAATTTAAAACAGCGATATCCGATGAGACGCCATTACCATTATAATCACCCCATGATAGAGCCTTGCGAGCACCGTTGATTCCCACGCCCAGACTCTCGCTCGAGCTTACTGAAAAACACTGCCAGTTCTCGAGGCAATAGAGAATATAGATACCTGTATCATGCGTTATGGCCAGGTCATCGAACCCATCTCCGCGTACACTTTTGGCCGAAATGACATAGCCACCGGTGAAGGGCAATGTTATGTTCTTGATTGGGTAGCTGGTGGTGAATAAGGTCGAACCATTGTATATGCTCACAATCCCAGTAGCCGAGTTGAGGACCGCCAGATCGTCATTTGAATCCAGGTTGAAACGGCCCATGCACACACTGATAGGATCGCTCCCCGTGTAGAGGACTCTGGTCTTGCTCGTGTTGCATTCGTAGACCACGACCTCGTTAGAAGAAGATAGTACGGATGTCAGCACGACGTTGCCGTTGGACATTCTGCCTGTGGCCATTTCTCCGACGGACTTCGAACCGGTGAAGAGGTTCTTATCGGCACTCCCTTTAAGGTATGAGCTGGCATCGAAGAAAGCGATACTGGATGGTTCGCCGCTTGCTCCTTGGCTCAGGATGAAGATACCCTCTAAACCTGTGATAGACCTATCAACGATGGCCTTCAATGGTGTCGTGCCCACAGGAAATGTTAGGTTGGGCGAAGATCCGTACCATGCTGACACTGAATTCCTGAAATAGGCACTGGCATTAGCGCTAGACTTGCATAATGTCAGGAGATCGATGCCCGGAGCGCCTGAGAATGCTCCAATTGCGACTGAGCCCAAGCCGAGGTATACCTTTGTTGGCGTCTGCGGGCTGGGATCGAAGCCAGTACCATTATTCCGATACACATAAACATATGACGAACCGCCAACGTTTGCGGCATTTGCGAATATTAAGTCATTACGGTCATTACCGAGGACATCGGCTAATTCTACATCAGAAGCTTGCCCAAAGATTAGCTTGGTACTTGTTGACCAGGATAAGCCCCAGGAGGTTGGTTGAAGCATAATGTAAACGTTCGAGCCACTGCCATTTCCGATGACAATATCATCCCTACCATCACCGTTGATGTCACCAGAGGTAATCAATTCACTATTGGTAAACGTCGGACTGCTTGAAATGATATGAAATCTATGATCCAAAGTAAATGATCTAAATGGATACTTCCAAATATCGACCAAATTTGGAACTCCTCGGCTGACAACTGCTATGCAATTGTCAGTATTATTGTTAAAATGGCCAGTGGTTATTTCAGACGGATCAGTCCCAACC
>PNBI01000049.1 GCA_003135935.1 Methanomassiliicoccaceae archaeon | reverse complement strand
GCGGAGGTCGATAGTGGCGGAAAGATCGACCTCGAGTCCCTCGCTCATTCGGTGCACCCCTTCAGCGACATCATTGAAAGCAGCGCCATGAGCCTTGAGACCCTGCTGCCGGAGATGTCCCACCTGTTCTTCCGTGCCCTGGCCGACCAAGGGTTGGAGATGACCGATGACCTGTTCCATCAATACCCGCTATTGACCAATGTCGGTACGGAGTATAGCTGCTCCTCCGCTCCGGTCTATACGATCAGCGGCCAACTAGGCCGAATTGCTGGCTCGAAGCTCGCTGTCCTGGGGATCTCAGGAGGTATGGACCTGGACCCAGGCCTCGTTCCAATGCTCCTTGACAGGAAGCGATGGCGATTGAGGATCACTTCTCATTGGGCAGGAATCAAAGGGTTGAAGGAAAGGAGGAATTGCAATCCAGGCGAGGTGGCCGAGGTCTTCCGGTCGGAGGATGCTTTCGAACAACTCATCGAGGTCATCAAGGATCTGGACGAGGAGAATGTAATGATCCCGCCATTGTTCCATCTCTCGGATTACTCTATCCGCATGTCAGCCCTGAGGCGGAAGAGCGGCCGGAACGTGTTCGAGGCCGTCACCCCGCTTTCATTGCCTGGCCTCCGGTTGCAGGGGGCAATGGAGAAGGCCGCTCAGGCCGAGGGTTGCCGCATGCTGAGGGGGCGCACAGTGGTGGAGCTGCAGATCGAGGACGACGTCGTCACGGGAGCGGTCCTGAGCTCTCGAACCAGACGGAGGATCTACCATTTCAACTCGGTGATCGTGGCCACCGGGGACGTGATCGGTGGCGGTCTAGCTATCAAAGGTAGGGAAATCATAGACCCCTTCGGGGTGCTGAAGGTGGCGACCTTCCCTTCCCGTTCAAGCCAATTGGCCGGATCACGCATGGCGGAGGCAGCCGAGGAGACGGGATATCTGGTGGGCAACGATATGCGCCTGATATCCAAGGAGAACAGACCCTTGCGCAACGCATTCGGAGCGGGAGCGGCCCTTGCAGGGTTCTCCTTCCCAACCGGGGTTGGCCTCGGCGGTTCGTTGCTCACCGCTTTCGTTGCGGCCAAGAGTGCGCGGGAGGTGAATTGATTGCCGACGCTGCACGACAATGCCTGCTTCAAATGTGGCGCATGCCAGATAGCTTGCCCGGTGGTCGATCTCGAAGGCATCGATGATTTCTCCGGACCTCGAAGCTTGGCGGTCGAAGCTGTCCGCTTCGGCAACGAGATATCTGCCACAAGGGAGGACATCATGCGATGCACCACTTGCTTCCGGTGCGGCGAGGTCTGTCCTGCCCGCATACCATTGCCTGAGAGGATCATAGAGGTCCGCCGCCGCATATTCCAGGAGGGCCTGGCGTTGTCTGGTCATAAGCGGATCATGGACAACATCGATGCCTATGGCCGCGCCGTGGAGCCGAGGCAGGAACGTTTTCAGCCATTTGGCGACAAAGGGAAGGAGACGCTATACTTCCCGGGCTGCATTGGCGAATTGCGGCTGACCGATATCCCCCGGTCCACGGTGAACCTGCTCTCCAAGGTAGGAGGGATCACCACCCCCAGTGGATGGCTCTGCTGCGGAGCTCCCTTAGAGAAGCTTGGCGACTGGGACCGGGTGAAGAGCTTGAGGGAGGGCAACCTGAAGGTGTTCGAAGGGTTCCAAACGATCGTCACCAGCTGCCCCGGATGTCAGACCCACGTCACCCAACATTATTCGCTGCAGCCATTGCATACCATCGAATATCTGTATGAAAGCCGGCGGTCGCATGCCCGTCAAGGAACGAAGTCTAAGAAGCTTCGAGTAGCGCTGCACCAACCATGCCATCTCGCACGCACCATTGGGCCGCATGTGATGGACTATGCGGCAGAGCTTCTGCAGAGCACCCCTGGGGTCCATTTGGTGGAAATGGCAGACGCGGACCGCTGCTGCGGGGGTGGCGGCGGAGTGGTGGCCGGTCACCCGGACGTTGCGCTGAGATTGGCCCAGGCGAAGGTGCGTTCCGCCCTGGAGGCAAAGGCCGACCTGCTGGTCGCCCCCTGCCCCTTCTGCGTCACCAATATCAGACGCGCGGGCGGGGTCGAGGTGAAGGACCTCGTCGTCTTCTTGGATGAGAACTCGGCTAAGCGAATCTAATAAACCACAAATAGCAGCGCTTGCATTGAGAAAAACGTGAAGACAGACAAAGCGATGTGTTTCTCATGTTTATACCGGGACGCACGCCCGGAGACAGGGACTGGTTTCGAGCTCATCTACTGCACCAAGAAAGAAATGGTCGTGAGGCCGAAGGCCGCGTGCACCATCTACAACGTTGCGACTGAGCGGTCGAAAGAGGAGATGCGCAACTCCATCTATGGGACGTTCGACGAGGAAGAGGAAGGCTAATCAGATCCATTCTAGCAATCGAGCATCCTCGTTCTTGCTCAGGTTCTTGATCTCGAACGGTATCCAATTGGGTGAGGTAGGATAACCGCGCATGTTGCGTATGCGCATCATCTTGTTCAGGTCCTCGTCGAAGCGGAGCTCGACCGTCCCATCGGCGATCGCCATCAGGTGGTTCACCGTTCGCTCGTCATGGACGCCTTCGTGGACGGCCACTATGGCAGTGCCGTACTGCGAGCGGATCCTAGAACAGGTTATCTGGAAGAACTTCAGGACCACATTCGATTGGTTGTAAAGGAACAGGGTGGAAAGCGAATGAAAGAAGATCCGCAACCTCTTTCCAGTCTCCTCTGAAATGGCCGTTATGTTGAACATTATCCCTTCCAGGTCCGAAATGGTCCGCACTCCATCCACGTTACCGGAGCGGTCCATGTTGCTGCCTAGAAGGCAGGAATGATAGTCGAGGAAGAAGATGCGCTTGCCGAGCAGCTCGTCCATCGGGAGGCCGAACGTTTCCATCATGGCGATTATGTCCATGGGGGACGTGTCCATGGCCACGAATATTATGGCGTCGTCCTTCTCCAGATAGCCTTCGCTCAGCGCGATGCAGAACTCAAGCATTCCGATTCCGGGACTGCCGATCATGAGCACCGCGGATTGGTCTGGCAAAGAGACTTGCATGCTTTGTCACCTCAGACTATCGGCGTGAGGCTGATGCCCCCGCCCAATTCAGTATCCTTCATCTGCATTGCGTTGAGCTCGGTGTAGGGTTCCTCTCCGCAGAGCACAACCGTGCCCGCGATCCGCTCCACCCGGAGCCTGACCGTCGCTAGGTCAATGAGGCGTTGGGTCGACGCCGACGAGGGCGAAACGATGCCAACGAATATCGATTTATTGCGCCGCACCATAGCCATATGGTCTATGAGCTGGTCCATGACGCGATTACCGTAAATCGATTCCAGCGTGTCGAAGCCCATGAGCGATAGGAAGGGAGTGTCCGTTCCCTGCAAGTGATAGTTAAGCGTCTGCCATTTGAAATCGGAAGAGGCGTCCGAGCCCTCCAATGGAATTATGTATTGAGAGCCGGCCATGCCAGTGACGTGCTCCCCGACCCTAACGCATTTGTCGAACGTCTCCTTTTGAAGGTTAGGGGTGACCCGAGCGCGGACGTTCTCGGCACTTGCCTTGCGCAGCGGCACCCAGACTACGCCGCGGTTCAGCGATGCGAAATTGGAGACTAGCGAGTTCTCGATGGCACCTGCCACGGATATCGGCACACCGGAGCCAAGCTCGATCAGGACCACGGATCCTGGCTCGAAGCCACCCATTATCATGCCGTCCAGATCCTTGATGCCAGTTGATAACCTATCATTGGAGTCGGGGACTGGCTTCCAGGGCTTTTCGGAAACGAACGGTCGTTCCCACCAATATCCAAAGCTTTGCAGCCGGCCGCCCTTCAGCGTGCACAAGTACTTCGGCTGCTGGATCTCGCATCCGCGCAGCTTGAGGAGCTCGATCTCGCGCATTCTTCGGCCGTTGTGCTCCATCATACCGATGCGAATGACGCCATCGCCCAGATAGTCGAGCAGTTGCTCCGGGCTCTCCAGTATGCAGAGGACGTTGGCACCGTACTCCTCGACCAGGTCCTTCTGGATGGCGCAAATGAGCTTGACGCATGGGATGCCGTTCCTTTCGGCCAGGGCATCAAGGGAATCGATGACCAGGAGCGTCCTTTCTGGAAGCCGCGCCTCGACCATCTTATAGAGGTTCTCGATCTCGCCGACATCCTTACCGATGCTGACGGACATGTGGTCCTTCCCGCTGCTTGGCTTGCTCGGGGTCAAACCTTTGAGCTTGCACAGCCCCTGCCGGGGTTGCCACTTCGTCCCAGGCATGCCCTTCTTGTCGCCGTTGGTCTGCAGGAAGACCTCCATTTTCTCCTTGAGCCAAGGGAATTGAAGGAATAGGGATTCGTCGGAAACTCGGGTGGGGAAATAATAGCTCTTCTCGATGGCGGCTAGGTCCTCGATTATCTGCAGCGCGAACGTGGTTTTTCCAGCGCCTGCGTTGCCCCTAAGGATCAGCGAATGCCCTCCTGGGTTCGAAAAGAATCGATAGACCTCTTGAGGAATTCGCATTCCGGTTTCCTGGATCATCTGGAATCACCCTGCCGTTCTTCCCGTTCGATTCATCCCAGAGTGCTGCTTAAAACCTTTTGGGGTGGTTCGCAAGAATGATTCCTTTGAATACCGAGCCCAAATCCGTCGCTGGTCAACCGTGAGACAGGTTACCAACGTTTAATTACAAAGAACAGGAATCTCTGCCCGGAGGCCATTGATTTGAAGGCGGTCGTACTGGCAGCGGGCGAGGGAACGCGCTTGCGTCCTTTCACCAATTCCCGGCCAAAGGTGATGATCCCGGTAGCGAACCGTCCCATCCTACAGCACGTGCTCGAGGGTCTGGTCAAGGCGGGCATCAAGGATGTCGTTCTGGTGGTCGGCTATAAGAAAGAGCGCATCATGTCCCATTTTGGGGACGGAAAGGCTATCGGCGCGAATATCCAGTACGTTGTCCAGGATCGTCAGCTCGGAACGGCGCACGCGCTTCATGTGGCCAAGGCCGCGGTGGACGGTGACTTTCTGGTAATCGCGGGTGACAACCTCATTGACGTTCAGACAGTGCAAGACCTGCTCAAGAACAAGGGCGGGAACGCGGTCGTGGTCACCTCGTCGGACATGCCATCGAAGTATGGCGTGGTCAGGATGGAAGGGGACCAAGTGATAAGCATAGTGGAGAAGCCGAGCAGCAAGATCAGCAACATCATCTCCACGGGCATGTACCGCTTCTCACCGAGCATTTTCAAGCTCATCGATGAAGGGATCGCCCAAGGGGAGAGCACCATGACCGACATCCTCCAACGGAATCTGCCGAAAGTGCCTCTGCAAGCAGTACGCACGTCCGGACGATGGATGGATGCGGTCTATCCATGGGACCTGATCCGCTTGAATGGAGCGGCGATGGACTTCCAAGGCCAGCAGCTGGAGGGCTCGGTGGAGAAGGGCGCTGTAATCAAAGGGGACGTATCGGTCGGAACTGGAAGTAAGATCCGCTCCGGTTGCTACATCGAAGGGCCGGTGATGATCGGGGAGGGATGCGATATCGGTCCGCAGGTGACGATCATGCCCTCAACCAGCATAGGCGATGGCGTTTCGATCGGTCCCTATTCGTATATCGAAGAAAGCCTGATCGGGGACAACGTCAGCCTGTCCTCGCACACTCATCTATCTCATTGCGTGCTCGATGAAGGGACGACCACCGGGCCAGGACTGCAATGTCCCGCCGATGCAGCTGTATCCCGAGTCGACCAGGAGTTCTTCAACATCAAGAGGATCGGGGCATTGGTTGGTGAGAGTTCCGTCATCGGTGCTGGCGTCGTCATTGAGCCAGGGTGCATCGTCGGTGCGGGATGCAAGATATCCAGCCATGCAAGGGTCTCAGGCACCTTGGACAACAGGAGCATCGTGGTCTGATGTGTGGCATCGTTGGATATACCGGGCCCAGGCAGGCAGTCGACGTTCTGCTCGATTCCTTGAAGAAATTGGAATACCGAGGTTACGATTCCGCCGGAGTTGCGATTGTAGGCCAGAGCATCCAGCTGCATAAGGAAAAGGGCGAGATCGCTTACATGGAGTCGACCTTGCCCAGGTTCACCGGCGGCGTCGGTGTCGCCCACACCCGCTGGGCCACTTGCGGGAGGCCATCGAAGGAGAACGCCCACCCCTTCATCGACTGCGGCGGGAATCTGGCGTTGGTCCACAACGGCATCATCGAGAACTACATGGAACTGAAGAGGCAGCTTATCTCGGAAGGGCACAAGTTCACCTCTGACACTGACACCGAGATCCTGGTGCATTTGATCGAGCGCCACTATACTGGCGATGCCCTCGATGCGTTGAACCAAGCGCTGAAGGAAGTGAAGGGGACCTATGCGCTCGTCTTAGTGCAGAGGGGCTCCGATCATATCTATGCGGCAAGGCGCGAGAACCCCCTGGTGGTCGGTCTGGGAGTGGGGGAGAACTTCATCGCTTCTGATGTGACCGCGCTACTTGATTACACCAACAAGGTCCTCTACGTGATGGACGAGGAGGTGGTCGACCTCTCGCCATCCAAGGTAACGATATATGACTCCAAAGGCAGCATCGTGAAGCGTAAGCCAGAGGTGATCACCTGGTCTGCCGAGGACGCGCAAAAGGGCGGGTTCGAGCATTTCATGCTCAAGGAGATCTTCGAGGTCCCGTCCGCGATCCACAATACCCTATTGGGCAACCTCGACGGGGTGGAGGATGGAACGTTCCTCGCAAACGTCGATTTCAATTCGGTCAAGATCGTGGCATGTGGCACATCTCATCACGCCGCCATGGTCGGAAGGTATCTCATAGAAAGATTGTCCAAGCTCCCAGCCTCGGCAGAGCTGGCCTCCGAGTACCGCTATGGCGAGAAGGCCAAGGAGTGCCCCCTGGTCGTTCTCATCACGCAAAGCGGCGAAACGGCNNATAACCAACGTGGTCGGCAGCACAATCACCCGCGAGGTCGACGAGGTGTTCTATACCCGCGCCGGTCCGGAGATCGGGGTTGCGGCCACCAAGACCTTCATCGCCCAATTGATCGCGCTCTACTTGATCGCCATGCGCCTCGGCTATGCCAAGAAGAGCATGAGCCGCGATTCCCTGCGGACGATGCGCAACGAAATGATGTCTCTGCCCCAAGTGGTGCGCCGGGTGTTGGACAACGCCGACCAAGTGGAGCAGGCGACGGAAATGCTCGCTGGCGCCCGAGACGTCTTCTTCTTAGGGAGGAATATCAACTACCCGGTAATGCTAGAGGGCGCCCTCAAGCTCAAGGANNGCCGGCGAGATGAAGCATGGACCTTTGGCTTTGATCGATGCCTCGACCCCGATCATTGCCACGGTTGTCCGAGATCAGACCTACGAGAAGATGCTCTCTAACATATCCGAGGTCCAGGCCAGAGAAGGGTTGGTCCTGGCCATCGGCTGCGAGGGCGATACCGACTTGGATCAGGTAGCGCACAAGGTGCTTTACGTTCCGGACGTGCCCGCAATCTATTCGCCGGTCCCAATATCCGTGCTCCTACAGCTGCTTGCCTATTATACCGCGAAGAAGAAGGGCTGCTCCATCGATAAACCCAAGAACCTGGCGAAGAGCGTCACGGTCGACTGATCAATCCAACCTTTCCGGGCACATCTCCCTTCGTGAGCAGGAATGGCACTTGCCCGGGCGATGGTGGTTGCGATGCACGTCCTCAGTGACCTTCAGGCGGCGCATCTCCTTCAATTTGCCAAGTAATAAGGAACGCATTTCGGCATCGAACTCGACCTCATGCTCCATGTCGCCGTACCGCAGGATGCCATGGCTTACCTTGTTGCCTTCCTCTTCGAGGAGCAGGCAGTAGGCGGCGACCTGAAGGACGTGGGAAAAGAGTGGACCTTTGGGTTTGCGCCCGCTCTTGACCTCCACCGGGATGATCCNNCAGGATGTAGTCCGGTCTGCCGGTAAGTCCATATCTTTCGGACTTTAGCAACCGGGAGGTCTGCCTGCCAACGTAGCGGATGTCTCCTTCAATAGCGACCTCCTCGCGCTTCTTTTTAGCCCTGAGGCTGGAGGCTAGGGAGCGATACATGGCGAATGATGCCACGATGAGGAGTATCAATGCGCCAACTTCGAGCAGAAGCGCGATCTCAGGATTGAACTGCAGCACAGTAACAGCATTGAGCGCGATTATCATGGCGACGATGGCGAACCCCACGACGATCTGCTGGTTAGAGGCGCTTTTCCTCTTGTCCTTGATCGAAGCGGAGCGGAAGAGCAAGAAAATCGCTGCCACGATCCAGATGATCGCCAATACCGAGAGGATGGCGCTCACCACTGCGGCGTCAACGAAGCCAAGGAAGCTCAGGCCTAGCAAGCCGAGCACTGTCGCCACCGTCGAGAATATCAGGATCAGCCTTTCCCATGACCGGGCCTTCTTCTCCTCATCGAGGATGTTGCTGAGGTTGTTTGAGACGATCTCGTGCTGCACTTCCCCTTGCTCAAGGACGTCGGAGGTCACATCCGACTGCAAGCTGAGCCACCAACTTAGTGGACAATAGCCAAAACGCTCCAGGTCGCTGGCCGAGATGGTCTCCTCTTGCATAGAAACCAATCGCCTTTAATGGCTATAATCATTGAGTCGAAGCAAGAGGCTTCTTGCAATCGGCCTTCAGCACTGTACAGTCCATATGCATTAGTGACGAGTCCGTTATGTAAATCCCCTCAGGGTTCTCCGCCTCATCTACGAAGCCGAACCAATAGACCACGAGGCCTTCGCCGAAGAGCTCGGTGTAAGGTTCCAGCTGCCTCTTGACGTTCTTGTTGATCTCCACTTTGTCCCCGAACGAGGCTTTCGACTCGATCCAGTTGATCTCCCAGCCATTCACCCGGATCGGTTCGTCAAGCAGGCAATCAGGCGTCTTGGGGAATTCCCCGCGAAGGTCCTTCTCAGTGCGGTAGGTCAATGATTTGGACTTGAGCCAAGTCTCCAATTGGCTTTCCCCCCAAAGCCCTCGCTTGTACTGCACCTCGTTGGCCCAGGGGGAGTATATGCAATCCTCACGCGTGATGTCAACTATGTCCTGACGGACCCTCAGGTCGGAAATGATATCCGGATTGCGGACATAGTTCCAGAACTGCTTCTTCGAGCAGCCGTTGGCCTGGAAGATCATTAGACCGGTGAGGATGGGAGGGAACTCGTATTTCTCCGAGATAGAGAGCATGCTCCTTCCGGACTTCCATTCCTTATGAATGCTCTCCGCGTGACGCTGCACCCGATAGAATTTCTTGGTCGTCTCGCGGACCGTCTTCTGCGTGTAAATGACCACTAAAAGCTCTTCGTCAAGGCAAAGTTCCTTGGCCAATGTTTTGACGTCTGAAGGCGTTTTCAATCGATCGTATATGTGTTTGAAATCGTGATACTTCATCTATTCACTCTGTTGGGGCGTTGTAGTCCCCATATGGTATAAGTAGATATCGAATGACCCGACGTTTTTTTTCTTGACTGGATACATCGAATGAACTCTCTGGGCATGATGTTGATTGGGTGGCGAAGCTCGAGCGGATGCCAAATGCATCGCGAGCCAGGCTTATCTGGGTTACACAGCGGTTATATACCGGGAATACGATTCAATCCTCAGCGGAAAGATTCCGCTCGATTTGGAGGATGGGAGCAATGGAGCAACAATTAGATTCAATGAATTTGTCTTTTCTAGCCAAGAGCGTGGCCCCGCCTTGGCTGCCAGCACCAGTCGCAGAGGCCCGCAAGCTTGCTTGGTGGGCACAATGGCTGATGATGCTTATTGGATTGGCCTATACGATAAGTGGAGTGGTGCTAATAGTCCTCAACGGCTTTGGAGTAGGAGGCTATTTCTTTGCGGCAGGGATCATCAACTTCATGTTGGTCTTCGTGATGAAGACCACCTTCTTTGACGCGGTTGACCTAGGAAAATTCAAGGACGCCGCTGACAAGTTGCTAATCTGGACGATCCTCGGTCTGATATTCGGACTGCTCGGAGGGATCATGCTTTTGATCGCTTACTTAAGGATCAGGAACGTCTTCCAACCGAACTACCAGCCCTATCCGACCGGACAATATCAAGTCGGTCAGGCGCAAGCTCCGCCCCAACAGTATCAAGCCCCGCCGCAGCAGGCAGCCCCGGTGGCACCGGCACCAGCCGTCCCAGCCGAAGCCGAACCAGCGCCGGCCCACGAGGCTCACAAGGCGGAGATGGTTAAGTGCAAGAAGTGTGGAGTCCAATACCCTGCCTTCATGCGGACCTGTCCCAATTGCAACGAGCCGCGCTAGAAACCCCTTCCAATGTTCTATATTTCCTGGGCGTCTTCGTGCGAGCTAGCTTTTTAAACGTCGAATATGACCCGCCCACGATAGCGGATCAACTTGATCCGATGGAATGGTATCTTCGCATCCTTGGTGACGAAGAACGAGCGCTCCAGCTCGTTGATATCGTTGCCTGAGATGGTCATCTCATCTCCTGGTGCTCCCCAATGCACATAGGTGATCTGCGCCTCGGCAAGGTCCTCCCCAGGCTTCCACCGGAGCTCGTTGAGAATCTCGCGAGGGTAGGTCACGGCATCCTCTTCATTTCCGAGGAAAATAAACTTTGGCAGTCTTCTCAATCTGCAGAGCCCGCAAGAGTTGCAGCCGAATCATCGCCACTCCGGTCTACCTCTGACCGAAAATATATTCCAGCCTGTTGCCCATAATGTCAGCCGATGAGTCCAGATATTGTTCGCCTTGGTAGCTCAGACACCAGTACCCGGCCAATCATAAAAGTGGTCGGCGTCGGCGGCGCGGGCTGCAACATCGTTTCGGACTCGAATTATGACGCGATCGCCGTCTGCAAGAGCGAGGAATCCGGAGGTCCGGTCCGCATCGAGAAGAAATGCGTTCTCACCAGAGACCACATCAGGCTCTTCAAGACCACGTCGCCCCAAATGTTTACTACGATCGGTGGAACGCTTAAGAGCGGGCTGTTCAGCGCCATCGGGGAAGCGGACCTGATGTTCCTTTTCACCGGCCTCGGGGGAGAGACGGGGAGCAGCGTGACTCCCGCCTTGGCCAACATCGCGCGCAAGCACTGCAAGTTGGTCGTGGTCTCGGCGGCGATGCCATTCAGCGTGGAGGGAGGGGAGAGGCGCCATTTCGCCAACACCTCGATGGAGCGGGTGATGGAGCACTCGGACATCGTGATATCGTACCAGAACGACTCGCTGCTGAAGATCGCGCCCAACCTGCCATTGAGGAAGGCGTTCACAGCCATGGACATGATCATGATGGCGCCGGTGATAGAGCTCGCTTCCACGCTCACAGTCGAGGACTTGGTGCGCGTGCGTTCTGATTTCGCGTCCTGCAAACACGTGCGTTGCGGTATTGGGGTATGCGGCGGCGCCGATAGGGAATTGAGGGCGGTGTCCGAAGCATTCACCTCGCCTTGGTTCGATTTCGATCTTCAGAGCGTTCGGACGGCATTGATGATCGTCTCGGCGGAAGAGGCGGACAGCATCATGGTGGACAAGATGGCAAAGGACGTGGCGTTCCGCGTCCCCAATGCCCGAGTGCGCTACACATCGCGCGAGGACAAGGAATTGAAGGGAAGGGTCAAGGTCGTCGTGCTCCTTGGGTTCGGGCCGCCTAAGCCATGATTATTCCTCATCGGCGAGCTCGGCAGGAGCTCCAGCCAATTTGACGAGGGCCATTGCCTCCATGAAATGTAGCTTACCTGGGAGGATCAAGGTGTGAAGAGGACCGCCCATGTCTGCGCTCAAGATCGCCTCCGGATAGCCCGCGACAAGCTTCTCGGTCTTCGATCCGACCCTGGCGGCCGCGCAGATTATCGTATCGGCAGCTATCAGCCCTCCGCCAATCTTTTGCTCCGCCTCGATCAGCCAACGGACGCCGTCGGCGGCGGTCATGTACCTCTTGATGTCGTCTTGGATATCGAGCAGCACTAGGGAATGCAATCCCCTTTTCTTGTTCTCCAGTATGTTCTCGTAAGGGCTGGTCGGCTGGAAATGCTCTTCCTGAAAAGGCAATGTTATCGTCCGCCCGAACTTGTAGGGCTGCAATCCGAAGGAAGATGCGCAGGCCGTGAATATCGATACGCCGTGGATGAGCCTCGTGGGGATATTCTCTTCCATCGCCCGCAGGCGGATGTCCAGGTGGGTCGTCGCCGCCATCGTGTCCCCGGCGCAGACGAACGCCACTTTCATCGCCCTCGCCGCATCGATCACCTCCTCTCCCTCTTCCACCGCAGCCCGGTTCAATAGCGAGACCTTTTTACCGATCAATCGCTCCAACCCTCCAACGTCTGAATCGATGAGCTTGGAAGTATAGAACTCGCCGAAGACGCGATCGCAGGACCTCAGTTCCTCCAAGGCCTTCAGGCTCATGTCCTCCACACCGCCCAATCCTAAACCCACAAATATCAATTCAGCCATGCAATCACCGTGCGTTCCTTGGCATTGAAGGTACCAAAAGAGAAGGGAGAAGCGGTCCGTAAAATACTTTTGGAGAAGGGCTACCTGGATATCTCTCTGAAAGTAGGCAGGTCGGACAAGCACCTTCTATTCCCGGTGCTGAGCGAGGACGCCGAGAACATCGGCTGCGAGCTGGTGGAGGACGATTTCGAGGAGCGCGCGTTGGCGGAAACGGATTACCGCTCGCTGGCGCATGTCCCAGGTGAACTTAAGGAACTGCTGCCGACGTCGTTCGATGTGATCGGCGATGTGGGGATCGTGAAGCTACCTGAGGCCCTATTGCCATACGCCAAGCAGGTGGGCGAAGCTCTGAGGCAGGTCACGCCTCGTCTTAGGACCGTTGCTCTTGACAAAGGGGTGAAGGGCGAGTTGAGAGTGCGAGACCTAGAGGTGATCGCCGGTGACCGATCGACCGAGACGACGCATCTTGAATATGGCAACAGATTCCTGGTCGATCCGGCGAAGGTCTACTTCAATCCCCGGCTGGCGAACGAGCGTAGGCGGATCGCATCGCTGGTAAAACAGGGCGAAGTTGTGGTCGACATGTTCGCTGGCGTCGGTCCGTTCAGCATCATGATCGCCCGTTATGCCCTTCCCAGCCTTGTTGTGGCGGTCGATCTCAACCCCGACGCGGTGGAGTACCTGAAGCGCAACATCGAGCTCAACAAAGCGAACCGCGTCGTCCCATACGAGGGCGATGCTCGGCAGGTGGTCTTCGACGTCCCATGCGCGGACCGCATCATAATGAACCTGCCGCATAGCGCTCTGGATTTCTTCCACGATGCCTTGACCCGCTTGAAGGTTCAGGGAACGATCCACTTCTACCATATCTGCGAGCGCGACCAGGCCGGACAGGTGGTCAAGGACCTCATCGCTGACGCAAAAGGGATGGGCGTAATGCTGAAGGCCAAGCGCATCGAGGAACTGAAGACATACTCTCCATCGATGAGCGTCTTCTCAGTTGACTTTGTTCTTGTCGACTGGTGCTAGAGTGATCCCTTTCTGCCCCTGGTAGTTGCCGCTGCGCTTCTCATAGGTCATCTCCACTTTGGAATGCATGGTCTCGAAGCACATCTGGACGAAGCGGCAGCCGATGGGGATCTCCACTTCTTTGGAGGAAAGGTTCGAGCCCATGAACGTGAGCGTGCCATGGAATCCAGCATCTATCTTGCCCAAGCCGACGATCAGACCCTTCCTTATCCAGGAAGTCCGGGTCCATAGCTGTGCCGCCACATCATCTGGTAGCTCGACATATTCGATCGTCGAGACGTAGAACATGGCTTTGGGCGGCACCTTCGCCATGCCTTCCTTGACAACAATTCCCAATTCAGGCAATGAAAGCTCAGCCACTCGAAGGTCATATCCGTTGGGCGTCAGACTTTCCGAAACGAAATCGCGTATTCCCAACTTTCCTTCCTTCATGCGCGCGAGGATCTCGTGGTCGGGCAGGATGCACATAACGCGCCTAATGGCTTCTCTGCATTTAATATTGGGTTGAAGCGCAGTTGTCGGGATGCTAGCCCGAATCTGCTCTTCCTTGAAAGAGCGCTAGTCTTTTGACATCGATCCAGGACGTTCCCTCGGGCGCGAGGATCAGCGCCAGCAGCCAATCGCCCAGTCCAAGAGCCATCGTCTTGATCGATTGGTGCAATGAGGTTATGAACACCATCGCGAAGGCGAAGAGCAATTTCGGGGGCGCACAAATGCATAAATACTATCGGCAAAATATCCCTAAGCAGTTGGATGTATCATCCAACTTGACTGGGTAAGAGGCAGAAAGAAATGAAGAAGCTGATAATCATAAGTCTAATATGTCTGCTGCTGATGGCGCCATTGGCGTCGATGCCGGGCGCTTCAGCGGAAAGCAGTTCATCGCTAGCAATTCTAGTCGATTTCGGCAACGGGCAGAGCGTTTGGGCTGACATAAACGTGAACTCGAGCATATCCGCTTTTAATGCCACGCAGAAAATGGCTGTCGACCTAAGGTTGGTAATGAACACCACCCACTTCTCGTTCGGATCGACGATCAACTCGATTAACGGGATCGGGGACAACTCGTCAATCGGAGGGTACAACGTCACCAGCGGAGAGTACTGGGGCTTCTATACCTGGAACTCGACCAATAATGTTTGGCAATCATCAAGGCTCGGCGCGGACCAAGTATGGGCGACCAACGCCAGTGCGATAGCTTGGGGGTACCTCCCCTATGGCGTTTCCCCTCTCTCTACCCCTGACCACAGATCACCGTGGAGAAGCTTCAGGCACGACAACTTCAACACTGGACTGCAGGACGCTGCCGCTCCGAACAACATCACCCTCAAATGGTCCAAAGACCTTCAAAACGGGGGCATATATGCACCAATAGTGGCGGCGAATGGGCTTGCCTACGCCGTTACTGGTGGTATAATGAATAGCACTTGGCAATTCGAAACGAACTCCAGCATCTACTGTATAAACTCCACAGGAGGAGTGATCTGGAGCCGGGAGATCGGGAATGGATGGTATCAGACCGCCAGCCCTCTGATCTATGATGGCAAGATCATCGTTCCATCCGGTAACGGCAAGGTGTACGCTTTCGATGCCAAGACCGGGGTCGATGCCTGGGCACAACCGTTTGATACGAAGTCCGGACCGGTCTACGGAGCTCCTTCTCCGATAGCTTATGGAGGATTGATCTATGTCGCATCGGGAACTGGCAAGCTGTTCGCCCTCATGGGCAATGGTGTTCAGGCCTGGAACGCCACGGTTGCGTCCGCGATCTACTCTTCATCACCAGCCGCTAAGGGCGGAGTGATTTACATCGGGGCTGAAGACGGCAAGCTACGCGCCTATAACTCCATGACCGGCGCTCAGCAATGGAACGTGACCGTCGGCAGCAAGGTCCGGGGCACGCCTGCGCTTACTGGTAGTGGAATAGCCGTTACATATGTCAATTACTCGGGCAACGCCCCAACCAACGGTGGCGTGGCCTTCGTTAGCTATGCTGGGCAAGTAACGAGCTACGCGCAAACGGGAATCACCCCGAGCTCGCCGGCGCTCGCGAAGACCGGAATAGTTTCCGCAACCTACTCGAAATTGTTCATGACCACCGCTTCAGGGCAAACGCTTTGGAACGTTACATTTGGGTCGTCGAGCGGTCTCTCATCGGGGGCTCCCGTCGCCGTGAATGGAACCATCTTCATGGTCATCAACGAGGAGCACAGCCGGCTTATCGCCGTAAGCGAGAAAGGTCTGATCTACTGGCAAAAGAACCTGGAGCCGGCGCAGTTTACATTGGCCCCGCCCACAGTTGCGGATGGTATATTGTATGCAGGCGGTGACGACGGGTGGATGCACACGTTCAGCTTGAACGCGGTGGCGCCGCCGGCGTCAGCGAACTTCAGCGTGGTGGCTCATAATCTAAGGGCGAACTTCTCGACCACGGCCGTGGCCGGATCGTTGTTCGAGTACAACTGGGCATTCGGCGATGGCAGCCATGGAACTGGAATGTCGCCTACGCATACCTATGCCGTGGCTGGCAGTTACAACGTAGCCTTGACCATATCCAGTCAAGCTGGGCAGGAAATGACTGTGATAAATCCGGTCACGATGCATACTTTCACAGCTCCGCGAGACTTCACTGCAACCCCTGGAGAGAATAAGGTCACCCTATCCTGGACCGTGCCGGCGGATAACGGAGGTTCGGGCATCGTCAGCTACGAGATATTCCGGGCAGTCCAGGGCGGTTCCCCGTCCCTGTTGGCCACTGTCTCCGGCTCCAACCACACCTATGTTGACATCACCGGGACCGTGGGTACCAACTATACCTACTATGTGGTATCGATGAACACAGAAGGTGCCGGGCCATCATCCACCTCGGAGGTTGCATCGCCTCAGGCGGCATTAGTCGCGCCAGACAACACCATGCTGTATGTTGGCGTCATTATCGTTGTGCTTGTCGTCGTGGTGGCAGCCGCTTTGATAATGCGTGGGAGGAAGAAGTGAACACATGCGACTGAGTGGCAAGGACATCGTATTGGCCGGACTGGCTGTGGTGATCGTGGCGGTTATCCTGCTATTTGGATTCCCCAATCAAAGTAGTGGTACCAACGTCACCACGACCTGGACGGTAGACTTCGCCGGGACACCGGCGCCAATCGCCCCGGGGAACGTGACTACGTGGACGTTCGCCGGCGGCGCTTGGACGATGAGCAGCGTAGCCAATGGCGGCCATTCCGTCTGGGTTTTCAGCAATATCACTTCACAGGCAAGCTGCACTAAAAGCAGCATGATGTCTCCTAGCGTTACCATCGATTTCGCTGGAACCTCAGCTCCGATGTTCCCGGGGAACGCCACAACCTGGACGCATGGCCAAGATTCCTGGGCAAAGACTTCCGATCCGAACGATGGGCATTCAGTCTGGGTGCTGGCGAATATGTCGGCTCAGTCCAAATGCTTCAAGGGGACAACGGTGACCACCACCCTGACCATTGACTTCGTTGGTGCTTCGGCACCCACACACCCTGGCAATATCACTACCTGGACCAAGGTCGGTGGCGAATGGGTCAGCACGTCCGTCGCGAACGGCGGCCACTCCGTGTGGGTATTCGAGAATGTGACCTCGAAGCCGACCTGCTACGAGCAGCTCTTGGTGGCTGAAGCAATCGGGCACTTCGGGGATACTAATGTCCCCTATTCCGATATCGGAGGCATCTTGATCCAGGGGATAGCTGGCTTGGAGAACCAGAACAACGGAGGGCCTGGCTGGCAGTACTACCTGAACGGCAAGTATGCGACCAGGAGTTGCAGCCTCACCTACCTATCGAACGGGGACACCGTGGTCTGGAAGTACATGCCGCTGGCAGGTTGAATGAATATGGCATTGCTGTTCCCCTATCAGGATAAGGATTCCAGGATCCACCGTATGGACGCGAGGCCCAAGATCATCTTCGTGCTCTCGTTGTTCCTACTCTCGATCCTTATCTCTGATATCCTTTACCTCGCCATCCTGTTCGTGGTCGTAATGGCAGTGGTCGTGGCGGCGAAGGTACTCCGTTCCACCCTCGGGCTGATGAAGTATACTCTGTACGTAGCATCCTTCCTTTTCGCCTTCAGCATTTTGTTCTCCCAAGGAAGCCACGTGGTCCTGGACCTTGGCCTGATCAAGGTAAAATCGGAATCATTGCTTTTCGCAACCAGCATGTGCATCAGACTGTTCCTGGCGATCGGCGCGTTCTCGATACTGACTTTCAGCATTCATCCAGACAAATTGTTGCAGATACTTTCGAAGTTCGGCTTCAAATCGATGACCGGGCTATCGATTGCCACCCGCATGTACCCCACCATTGCCGCTGATTCGGGGAACATCGAGGATGCGATGAAGGCGAGAGGCGTGGAGTTCGATGAAGGCAACGTTATCCAGAAGGCGAAGGCAAGGGCGCCAGTGATAATGCCTCTATTGCTCAACTCGATGGACCGGTCAATGGAGATCGCAGAGGCGATGGAGGCGAGGGGCTTCGGAAGGGGCAAGAGGACGCAATACTTCGATTCGCCGCTCTCGCTAAGAGACAAGTCGTTGATCGTCCTATTCCTGGCCGCCATCCCGTTTGGGGTGGTCATGTACATCCTCGGGCATGGCAATGTGGATTATCTCCATGGCGGGACGCTGTCGGCTACCAACATCGATGTGCTCATCGCCTCCGTCGAAGCGCTGTTCTTCGCGCCGTTGTTGATCGGAGGCAGTAGATGATCGAGATGAATCATTTCTCCTTCACCTATGGAGGAGCCACCCAACCGGTCCTCAAGGATGTGAACCTCAGGATCGAAGAGGGCGAGTTCGTGATGGTGGTCGGTCTCTCAGGTTCCGGTAAATCCACGTTATGCAGAGCGCTTAACGGCCTGATACCGCATTTCTACGGCGGAAGCGTGAGTGGAACCGTCACCGTGGATGGACAGGATACTAGAGTATTCTCCACCGCGAAGCTGGCAGGCACCATTGGTATGGTGTTCCAGGATCCAGAGAATCAGCTTGTGATGACCAACGTCGAGAACGAGATGGCGTTCGGAATGGAGAACCTTGAGCTGGCCAAGAAGGAGATGACGGAACGGGTCAATTATTATTCACAGTATTTCGACATCGAACGCTTCTTTAAGCGATTCATTCCGGAGCTATCAGGCGGGGAGAAGCAGAAAGTCGCCCTTGCCTCGGTTCTGGCCATGAGGCCCAAATACATCGTCCTGGATGAGCCGACCTCGCAGCTTGACGAAGAGACGGCCGCCTTGTTCCTTGATTTCCTTCATCGCCTCAATCGCGAACAGGGGGTGGCGATAATTCTGATCGAGCACCGCCTGGAACGTTGCCTACGTTTTGCCAAAAGGGTCGTCCTAATGGAAGACGGGCGCATCGCAGTGGATGGCAGCCCAGATAAGGTCGTGCCTATCCTGTACGACAAAGGGCTGATTTCAGACTTCCGTCGGCAGGTGAAGGAGGACGGGCACAACCTCATCATCCTCTCTGCCAAGAATCTTTCTTTCGCGTATGGCCAAGCACTCATATTGCAGAATCTGGACCTGGACGTGATGGGCCATGAGGTAGTGGCTATCGTCGGCGCCAATGGCAGCGGGAAGTCCACACTCCTCAAGCACCTCAACGGCCTGCTCAGACCGAAGCTCGGCAACGTCGAGCTGTTTGGAAAGGACATCGCCAAATCGACCACCGCCTCCATGGCCAGGGAGATAGGGTACTTGGGGCAGAATCCGAACAACTATCTTTTCGAGGATTCGCTCCAGAAGGAGTTGGAATTCACGCTTAGGAATCTCAAGATCGCCAAGGAGCAATGGCCGGAGAGGATCGATTGGACGCTCCGCGTCCTGGACATGGAGCGTTTTCGCCATTCATTCCCGCGTGATCTGAGCTGCGGACAGCGAGAAAGGGCGGCGCTGGCATCGGTCATCGTCGGGAAGCCGAAGATACTCATCCTGGACGAGCCGACCCGAGGGATGGATTATTGGAACAAGATGAAGCTGGCAGCAATAATCGAATCGCTGAAGGACGAGGGGATGACAACGGTGCTCGTGACGCACGACTACAGATTNNGGCCGAACACGCCAATAGGGTGCTGCTATTGAGCGATGGGCGTTTGAGCGATTTGCCGATTGAGAAAGTGATCGCACTTGCAAAGGATGCAATCTGTGAAGAGGCTTGAAATGAAGATCAAGCTGAGCCTCATCATGAGCATCGCAGCCGTGGCAATGGGGTCCGCCCTCCTCGGCATGGCGGTTTTTGCGGCGGCGCTGCTGTCCCAATACGCTGCCTTTCTCTCATTCCTGCTCGTCTTGTTCATCCTAGGTATCATCTTCGCCAAGTTCGAGGAGTCCGAGATAACCTCCAAGGAAGTGGCGCTAATCGGCATACTGGGAGCGATCACCGCAGCCTCGAGAATCCCTTTCGCGGCTCTGCCGAACATCAAGCCATGCACCTTCCTTATCATAGTGATCGGGCTCGTGTTTGGCTCGTTGGCAGGCGCCATGGTCGGCTCGATGACCGCGGCGGTCTCCAACATGTTCTTCGGCCAGGGCCCGTGGACGCCCTGGGAGATGGTGGCCTGGAGCATGGTGGGGATCGTGGCTGGGTACATAGGCAAGCGGTACCCTAATTTCGGAGTGAGGGACATCATCCTTCTGGGCGTCATATTGGGAATGGCATATACAGAACTGATGGACTTCAGCAGCTGGATCGTGTTCTATCGCGCTGACCCGAGCCTGTTCGTTCCGACGTTCGTAGCAGGCCTGCCGTTCGGTTTGTTGCACATTATTGGCAACGTCATCTTCGCCGCGGTGCTCGGGAAGCCGGTCCTGGTGCTCTTCAGGCGTTTCCAGCAGCGCTTCCATGTCAATTACGATGCAGCAGCGCCGCCGCCGCAAGTCGCCTAGAGCGCTAGCCGCGATTTTGAGATGAAAAGGTTTAGGGTGGATGAATCAAGTCATCGAATCGACTATATCAGCGGTGATTGATGCCCCAACTTAGTGCCATCGTGATTGCTGGAGAACCTTGCGTCAGAAGTCGTGAGATCGGTCAGGAGACGGCTATGATATCAGCCTTAGGCCACCCCTTGATCGACTACGTATTGGCAGCTCTGGGAGGCTGTCGTGAGGTGTCCGAAGTGATTGTTTCCGTCACCGGCTCCTCGCCCTTGACCGAGTCCCACGTCCAAAGTCGAGGCTACCAGACGATCTGCGCTCCTGGTGACGGGCACGATCCCGATCTTCACCATGTAATGCGATTGCTTTCCACGGCCTACGTGATGACAGTCCCGGCGAACCTGCCTCTGCTCAGCTCCGAGGCGATCGATGAAATCATCGACGCGTTCTATCAGGCCAAGAGGTCATCGATGGTCGTTGGGATTCCTGAGAGCGACGTCCAGGAGGCTATCCTCGACCCGGCCTCGGTCATGGACATGAACGGGGTGCAAGCTATGCCATGTGGAGTTAGCATAATGGACCGCGATCTCGCCTTGAACCAATTGTGCGCTGAACCGGCGTACCTCGTGACCGACCTGGAGGATTTCGCTGTGGACGTCCACACCATTGGCCAACTCAAGGTCGCTGAGGCAATCTTGAGGGCGAGGGCGCGGGCCGAATCCGATCCACATTAAGCCGTGAGCTTGGTGGGTATGCTAAGGCTTAGGATTCGATTGAATTCCTCATGGAAGAGATGCTTTCTATTACGCATTCTACTCATTGGCGCAGCTTGTTCAAGGCGATGGCGCTTTGACCTGCTGCCACTCCACCGTCACCGTTCGGCAGTACGTCGTGGCAGATGAACTTGAAGCCGCTCTGTTCGATCATCGATTTCGCCATGGCCGAGATCGTGGCGTTGTACGAGACACCCCCGGAGATGCCTATGCAATCAATGCCATGCTTCTCTGCTCCCTCCACTGCTATATCTACCAGTCCCCGGATCAATGCCAGGACGTAGGAATAAGCGCGGTCCTGCGGCTTCCCGTGCGACTCGACGAGTTGATGGAACATATCGACACTGCGAATTAGGTTGCCTTCCCGGACCAGCTCGAAGGCCACGGAATCGCTTCCAGATTCCAGCAACCGCTCCAATTTCATCGCTGGCTCCCCGTCGTATGAGCGGTAATCGCAGACGTCGAGGTAGCATGATACTGCATCCAGAACTCTGCCGAAACTGGTAGTCCTCGGGCTGGAAGGTTGCAGTTTCCTCAGCAACGTCGCTTCACCCTCATCGAACCCCTCGTACCTCCAGCCACCTGATTCAGCCATTGCAAAGACCAATCTGCGCACGTCGTGGATAGCCCTCTCCCCTCCCAGGAGAGGCAGTTCCTGCAGATGGCCGATGCGATGGTAGGTTTCGAAGTTCGAGTAGAGGACCTCGCCTCCCCAAGCAGTCCCGTCCGACCCGTACCCGGTGCCGTCAAGAGTAAGCGCCACGATCTCGTCAAGCCCGGATTCAAGCATCAGCGAGGCTGCATGCGCCCAATGATGCTGGACCTCGACCAGCTCCGCCCCCATCTCTTCCGCCAATCTCCTTCCCAGCCGTCGAGTGGAGTATCCAGGATGAAGGTCGACTCCAACTGCCTGAACATCATCCAGGTCCAGCAAACGCATCTGATATCGCAGCGCTTGTTCCAGGAACTCCATTACACCGTAGGAGGACGCATCGCCGATATACTGGGTCTGATAGATCCTACCATCCCTGGCGACCGCTCCGGCAATGTGCTCTTGACCGCCCATGCCTATCGCGCTGCCTGAGGATCTCGTTGCAACGAAGGACGGGACGCTGCCCCTGGAACGGCGAATGTAGAAAGTATGTCCCTGGAACCCCCTGACCACCGAATCGTCGCACCGGTTCACGATCTCCCGGTCATGCATCAAATAGCAGTCGGCCTTGAGGTTCAAGGCATCCAGGTCATTTATGACCATTGGGTCCCCTGGTACATTGGCGGAGGTCATGATCAGGGCATCTTCTGCCAGGTACGAGAAGAGCAAGTGTTGCATCTCGGTGTAGGGCAGGAAGATGCCGATGTTGCCTAAACCGGGCGAGATGAGCTCTGTGACCTCGGATTCCTTCTTTGATACTAGTACGATCGGCCTTTGGGAGGAGAGCAATAACTCCTTCTCGAACTGGTTCGGGCCGGAGAAGCGCTCCACAGCATCCATATCACGCACCATCAATGCGAATGGTTTTTCCTTGCGGCGATACCACTCCCTGAACCTTGGGAGGGTTGCGAGGGTGCAGCAAAGGTGCATACCGCCCCAACTCTTGCTCACCCCGATGGCGCCTTCATGAAGGTTAGCCGCGAAATTGGAAATCGGCTCACCTTCAATCTTCCTTCCGCTTCGGTCCATAAGGTAGTACTTTGGCCCACAAACCGAGCAGGAAATGGTCTGGTGATGAAAGCGCCGGTCCCCCTTTCCCTCGTACTCCCTACGGCAGTCCTCGCATATGGGGAAGCTGCGCATTGAGGTCATTTCGCGGTCATATGGCAGGTCTTCGATGATGGAGAAGCGCGCCCCACAATCCGTGCAATTTGTGAATGGATAGTGATAACGGCGATTGAAAGGATCGAACATCTCCTTCTTGCACGGGTCGCAAATCGCCACATCGTTCGGGACCGACACGCCCTTCACTCCCTTTTGGCTGGGAAGTATCTTGAACCCCTTCTCCATGGCCTCTGCCACGCTTTTGTCTACGATCTCCAATGAATCGATCCGGGAAAGAGGTGGCAGATGCGCCTTCAATTGCGCGATAAACTCATTCGCGTCTCCTTCGATCTCGATTACAACGCCGGAACCATCGTTGAACACATATCCATTCAGGCCCAGCGATGTCGCCACCCTGTAGACCGTGGGCCTGAATCNNGCCTTGTACTACACCTCGAATCACGATTTTCATTCGAACGCCTGATTCGAACCACCCACGGATTAATAATCATTTGTCAGAAGCGAGTTGGCTTAGAAGTAACGAACCATTTCGACCACAGCCTCACCATTATGGCGGGCCAAATTTCATTGAAAAAGATTTATCAAATTAAAGTTCGTTGTCCAGTTCCTCGACTCAGGGACATCAAGCCCTTGAATCAAAAATCCCAGGGGAATGGGACAGACACTTGTGTGGACGTTCGAAATGAGAAGATCATCGATGGCAATCTGTGCGGGCATCATTGTAGCCTTGCTCTCACTATCAAATTGCTTAATCATAACAAGCAACTCCGAAGATACAGACTGTGTCGGAA
>PNBI01000138.1 GCA_003135935.1 Methanomassiliicoccaceae archaeon | reverse complement strand
GTGGCGGTGATGGACTTGTCGGGCATCGCCTCGAGGTCCTTGATCTTAGTGTCCACGGCGATCGGCCAGAAAACGATGTCTGCGATCTCTGCCACTCCGAGGATCTTCTCGTCGATATCCAGGAGTGCGACATCGCATCCCCCGCAACCGGCTCCCCAATATTGCGCAATCTTGATCTTTGCCATCTGTTCCACCTTGCCTGGATTACTCCTCGTCGTTGATCGGGTTCGGGCCGAGCTCCTTTATCAGCTCGTTGAACTCTTTAATCGTCTTCTGGAACTTCGCACCTTCAGAGGCGGAGACCCATTCTAGCTTCAGCCGGTCCGGGTTGAAACCGTACTGTTCAAGCAGCACCCGGAGGAGCGCTATCCTCCTGCGGGTCCTGTAGTTGCCGCCGATGTAGTGACAGTCGGCCGGGTGGCATCCTAGCACCAGGACGCCGTCGGCGCCGTTGGCGAAGGCCCGGAGAACGAACTCCGGGTCGACCCTGGCCGAGCACATGGTCCTGATGACCCTGAAGTTGGTCGGCATCTGCAGTCTCGACACTCCCGCCAGATCCGCCCCGGCATAGGAGCACCAGTTGCAGCAGAAGGTCACTATCTTGGGCTGCCATTCCTCCTCGGCAGCCGGCTCGGCCTCCTCCGCATGGACTTGAGTCGAAGTCATCTACTTCCCCTCCTGCAGGGCCGCGTCGATTATAGCGTACATCTGCTGGTCCTTGAATCCCTTTTGCTCCATGGCAGCGGACGGGCAGGCGGCCACACAAGTACCGCAGCCCTTGCAAAGTCCTTCGTTGACCATGGCCTTCAGCTTGTCCGGGTTGCTCGGGTCCTTGACGATGGTGATCGCCTTATACTCGCACACCGGCTCGCAGACACCGCAACCGTTACAGACCATCTCGTTCACAGCGGCGATGATGCCTTCGGTCTCGAGGAAGTCCTTGCAGATGATGGTTATCGCTCTCGTTGCTGCTCCCGAGGCTTGCGCAATCGTCTCATCTATGAATTTGGGCCAGTGTGCCGCTCCGGCAAGGAATATTCCTTCGGTGGCGAAGTCCACCGGTCTCAGCTTCATGTGCGCCTCAAGGAAGAACTTGTCCTTACTGAGAGGGACCTTGAGCATCTTGGCCAGCTCCTCATTGCCTTCATTTGGTGTAATGCCGGCGCTCAGGACGAGCAAATCCGGCCTGATCATCACGTCCTCCTTAAGCACCGTATCGAAGGCGGTCACTTCCAACTGACCAGCCTTGTTCTCGATGGTAGGCATGGTGCCCTCTGGGAATCTCAGGAAGCTGACTCCAAGATCGCCCGCCTCCCGGTACAGGTCCTCCCTGAACCCATATGTCCGGATGTCCTTGTGCAGAATGTAAACCCCGGTAGTTGGGCTTGCCTTCTTAATGTCGATGGCGTTCTTCACCGCGTTGGAGCAACATATCCTGCTGCAATAGGGCGTTTTCTCGTTCCTGGAGCCGACGCATTGGATCATCACCACTTGCTTCGCCTTAAGCGTCTTCTCGTCCAATTGCTGCTCCAGCTCGAGCTGGGTCACGACCCTCTTATCCTGGCCGTACAGGTATTCGCTTGGTTTGTATTCGTTGGCACCAGTGGCCACGATTATTGCACCGGCGTCGATCTCACCGTCGGGTGTCTTTACCTTGAAATTCCCGACGAATCCACCAACCTCCTTGACCTCGGAATCGAGGTGGACCGTGATGTTCTTTGAGTCCCTGACCTTGCCAACGAGCTCATTCATGAAGTCCTTGGGCTTGCGGTCGCCTTCCTTGTGATGGATCTTGATGAGGTTGCCTCCCAGGTACTTCTCCTTCTCGATTAGGTGGACTGGATATCCTTGATCTGCGATGTCCAAGGCCGCTGTCATCCCGGCCAATCCCCCTCCGATCACCACGGCCGAGTGGAGCACGCCGAGCTTCGACTTCTTTAATGGCTCCAACAATCTTGCCTTGGCGACCGCCATCCTTACCAGGTCCTTTGATTTCTTGGTTGCCTTCTCCGGCTCGTGCATGTGGATCCAAGAGCATTGGTCACGGATGTTCGCCATCTCGAAGAGGTAGGGGTTCAGCCCTGCCTCACGGATTGTGTTCTGGAATAGCGGTTCATGCGTGCGTGGCGTGCAGGATGCCACCACAACTCGGTTCAGGCTATGTTCTTTGATCTTCTCCTTTACCTTCTCCTGGGTATCCGAAGAGCAAGAGAAGATGTTCTCGCCTGCGTAGACGACGCCCTGAAGGGTCTTGGCGTATTCAACCACGGAAGGAACGTTGACCGTTCCCCCTATGTTGATGCCGCAGTGGCAGACGAACACGCCGATCCTCGGCTCTTGGCCGACGACATCAATCTCCGGAACGAACTCTTTCACTGTGACCTGAGTGTTCCTCGCTTCCGATATCAACGCCGCGGCCTTGGCCACCGCTCCGGATGCTTCCGCGACGGTGGTGGGGATGTCCTTCGGAGCGGCGAACGAACCACTGACGAATATTCCCGGCCTGGAGGTGTTCAACGGCGAGTAGACATCGGTCTCGCAGAATCCGTATTTGTTCAGTTTGAAGCCGAGCTTCTTGCTTAGCCTTTCGCCGTCTTCTGCTGGCCTCATGCCTACCGAGAGCACCACCAGGTCGAACTCCTCGGTATTGGTCTCGTCGCCGATGCTATACCTTAGGGACAGGTTCTTGGTCTCAGGGTCCTCCTCGACCGAGGCGACCCTGCTCCCGCGATACATCTTCACTCCATATTCATTCTCCGCACGGGCGCGGTAGTCCTCGAATTCCTTGCCGAAGGCTCTTACGTCCATGAAGAAGATCGAGGGCTTCAGGCCAGGCGAGTGCTCGCCCGCGATTATCGCTTCCTTAATGGCGTACATGCAGCAGACCGAGGAACAGTAGGGGTTGCCCACCTTCTCGTCCCTCGAGCCCACGCACTGGATGAATGCCACCTTCCGGGGTATGTCGCCATCGGACGGCCTCATCACCGTTCCGAAGAATGGGCCAGTGGCGCTGAGCATCCTTTCGAATTCGATGCTGGTGACTACATTCTTGAACTCACCGTAGCCGTATTCCTTCTTCAGCCTGGCATCGAACTCCTCGAAGCCCGGGCTCAATATCACTGCGCCGACCTGCACTTCCAAAGCTTGGTCCTTCCTCTCGTATTCCACGGCCTTGGCTATGCATTCCTGTGCGCAGATACCGCATCCGATGCAGGTTTCCTTGTCGATGCTGAAGACCAAGGGAACGGCCTGCGGGTATGCGACGAAGATGGCCTTGCGCTTCTTCATTCCCTGGTTGTACTCGTCCAAGGTCTCGACCGGGCAACTAATCGCGCATTCGCCGCAGCCGGTGCACTTCTCTTCGTTCACCCTGAGAGTGTTCTTCTTGAGGGTAACGGTGAAATCGCCCGGCAAGCCCTGGATCAGCTCGACCTCTGCGCCGGTGATCAACTCGACGTTCTGATGCCTCCCCACCGCGACCAGCTTCGGGGCCATGATGCACATGGAGCAGTCGTTGGTCGGGAAGGTCTTGTCCAGCTGGGCCATCGTTCCCCCGATGCTCGCCTTCTTCTCCACTAGATATACCTTGAACCCAGAGTCCGCCAGGTCCAATGCAGTCTGAACGCCGGAGATGCCTGCTCCGACAACCATTACAGCGCCTACCTTGTCTGCCATTTTAAGCACCTCCAGTTACTATTGCCTTGTATTTGGGGGTCGCGCCGTCGATGTGATCCAATGCCAGCAGGTTCCTGGACCGCAAGCTGACCACGTGCTCGATCGTCCTATCGGTGGGCTCTCCCAATTCCTTGGCCAATTCCTTGACCGACTGTGATTTCTTATTGGTCAGCTGCAGGATCAGGCTGGCCTTGAACTCGTCCTCGGTCGCCTGTTCCATGATCCCTTCCACGCTCTGCTGGTTGATCTTCTCACCGTAAGCATTGCCCTTGCTGATCAGATTGATCTCCTTGCTCGAGAGAACCTTCAACCTGAAATTCTTGGATGCGTCCACTGCCGCCTTCAATCGAGAGGCCAGTTTCGCGTCCTTGTGTACTGGATTCGGACCGAGGCCTTTCAGTTCTTTGACGAAGTCGGTGACCACACCGGCATACTTCTCACCCTCTGATGCCGAGACCCAATCGAGCCTGAGGCGCTGGGATTCGAGGCCGGTCAATTTCAGGAGCCTGTGGGCCATCTCCATTCTTCGTTCCGTGTAGTAATTGCCATTGATGTAGTGACAGTCACCTGGGTGGCATCCGGTTACCATGACACCGTCTGCTCCGTCCTTGAGGAGCTCGAGCACGATCTGCGGGCTCACTCGGGTGCTGCACATCACTCTGACCGTCCGGGCATTGGTCGGATATTGATACCTGCTGACTCCAGCCAGATCCGCACCGGCATAGGAACACCAGTTGCAGAGAAAGATGATGATCTTCGGTTCGAATTCGCTCATCCGTTCACCGCCTGTAACGCAGCCCTGGCTTCAGCAAGTATCTGATTGTCCGTATAGTGGTTCATGATGATGGCGTTCTTCGGGCACGAAGCTCCGCAGTTGCCGCATCCTTTGCATGCGGCCACGGTTATCTCCGCTACACCCTCCGCATTCTTTCGGATCGCATTGTAAGGGCAGATCTCGATGCAAGTCCCGCATCCGCTGCACACGTCGCTGTCCACGAAGGCCACTAGTGATTCTGGCTGCACATAGCCTCGTGCCAGTGGGATGGCAGCCCTTGATGCCGCCGCCATGCCTTGGGCCACCGCTTCCGGTATATCCGCCGGGCCTTTGCAGGTCCCGCAGACATATATGCCGTCGGTGGCGAAGTCCACCGGTCTGAGCTTGACGTGCGCCTCTAGGAAGAATCCTTCCTGGCCCAATGGGACCTTCAGCATTCTGGAGATTTCCTTGGCGTCAGGCTGAGCGACCAACGGGGTTGCCAAGACGATCATGTCCACCATCATCTTCATCTGCATCTGCATGGTGTCATGCCAATAGTCGATGACCAGCTTGTCGCCCTCATGGCTTACCTTGGGGCGGTTCTGGGGCGTGTACCTGATGAAGCGGACCTTCTTTTCCTTGGTCTTGTTGTAGGTCAGCTCATGCTCTATCCCATAGCTCATGATGTCCCTGTTAAAGACGGCGATGTCCAACCTGGTTGGCGCTACCTCCGCCTCATCTTTCTCACCAGCCTCGCGGTCCCTTCGTCCCATGCGGCCCCGCCTTCTTTCGGCTATCTCGGCTGGTATGGCCTTTTCCACGGGAATGCTCTCCACTACCTTACCGGCCTCCTCCAGGCCAAGCATGTTCTTCCAGTTGTCCGCCAGGTTCATGGCGTTCTTCAGGGTGACATTGCAGCAGATCCTGGAACAGTAGGACTTATCCTGGCCTCTCGACCCAACACATTGGATGAAGGCGAGACTGCTCAGCTTCGGGAGCTTCTTGTTCTTGGCCAGGATCTCGAATTCAGTTAGGGTGATAACGTTATCGTATTGCTCATAGCCGTACAGCCCTTCGGGAATGTATTCCAACGCACCGGTGGCCACGACAATGACGCCAACCTTGTCCTTCTTCTGTTCTCCATGGGTATCGATCACGATCTCGTAATTTCCGATGAACCCCTCGGCGGCCACTACCTCGGAGTCAAGGTACAGGTTGATGTTGCGGTGGTTCTTGACCCGCCTGATCATGGATGATAAGGCCCCCACCGCTTCCCTCCTCTCTTGCCAAATGTACCCCAGGTTCCTTACGAACCCGCCGAGTTCCTTTTCCCTCTCCACCAAGCGAACTGGGAAACCTTGATCGGCAAGGGAAATGGCTGCAGCCATTCCGGCCACACCTCCGCCGATGACCACGGCTGAAGGGATGACTTCGATCTGCACTTCTTCCTGCGGTTCGAGTAGCTCCACCCGAGCCACGCCCATTTTGATCAATTCCTTGGCCTTCTCGGTGGCGCTATCCTTCTCCTTCATGTGTACCCAGGAGCATTGTTCCCTGATGTTCACGAAGGTGAACAGGTACTTGTTGAGCCCCGCTTCCTCGCAAGTGGACTGGAACAATGGCGCATGCGTGCGCGGAGTGCATGCGGCGACCACCACTCGATTAAGATTGTTCTCCTTTATTGAGTCCCTGATTGAGCTCAGACCATCTTCGGCGCACGTGTATAGGTTGGAGGTGGCGAAGACGACATGGGGCAATGTCTTAGCATATTCCACCACCTTGGGCACATCTACGCATCCACCGATGTTCGTTCCGCAATGGCAGACGAATACTCCCACTCTTGCGTCTTCGCTCATGCAAACACCTTCCTTTCCATTAGATCTTCCATTGCCTTCGCTGCCGCCGCAGAACCCATAGCCACTGACTCAGGTATGTCTACCGGACCTGAGCAATAGCCAGCTAGGTATACACCTTCGCGCGTGGAATCTACCGGGTCGAAGACGTGGTCACGTACTTTGAAAAACCCGAACGGGTCCAATTCCACGCCCAAAGTCTTGGCCAATTCCACGTTCTTGCTGGAAGGGATAAGGGTCGTTGCCAATACCACCATATCGAATTCCCTGGTCTGGGACTTCCCGACAATATCGAACGATACCAGGGGATTCCCTCCGTCCGTCTGGCCATGAACCGTAGCATCAGAATTGATGTATTCCACACCGTAATCTTTCTTGGCTCTCTCCACGTATTCGTCGAACCCTTTGGCGCATGCCCTCATGTCTTTGTAGAATATGGTGCACTTGATCCCCTCGACATGCTCGCTTGCCAGCATGGCTTCCTTGGTGGAGTGCATACAACAGACGGAACAACAGTAGGGATGGCCCGTTTGCACGTTGCGTGATCCCACGCACTGAATGAAGGCAACCTTCTTTGGCTCTGCTTCATCCGACCTTCTCTTGATATGCCCATGGGTAGGTCCGGCGGCGTTGATGAGCCGCTCGTACTCCATCGCGGTGAAGACGTTGGCATTCTTCCCATAGCCATACTCGACCGAAGAGGTGGGATCCCAGACATCGAATCCAGTGGCGACCACCACTGCGCCGACCTCGAACTCGAGGACGGCGTCCTTCATCTCATAGTCAACTGCCTCGCGCTTGCATACCTTCTTGCAGACCCCGCATTTACCCTCCAAAAGGAATCTGCAATTCTCCGGGTCTATGATGGCCGCCCGGGGAACGGCTTGCATGAAAGGGATGTAGATGGCACGCCTGGTGGCAAGTCCCTGCTCCCATTTGTTGTTGATGTTCCTGGTAGGACACTTATCCAGGCACTCTCCGCAACCGGTGCACTTGTTCTCATCGACGTATCTCGCTTTCTTAAGGACCCTCACGTTGAAACTGCCCTTAGACCCCTCCAACCCGATTACCTGGGAGTAAGTCAGGACGTTGATGTTGGGATGCCCGTAGCAGTCGGCCATCTTTGGCGCGAGGATGCAGATCGAGCAGTCATTGGTCGGGAAGGTCTTGTCCAGCTGGGCCATTCTTCCTCCCAGGCTAGGCTCCTTTTCAACCAAATGTACAATTACTCCCTTGTCCGCGAGATCCAAGGCAGCTTGTATGCCAGCGATGCCTCCGCCAATGACAAGCACCGAATTCTCCGACTCAATTCTCCTTCCCGTTCTAGTGGCAAGCGTAGATTTTTCCATCTTGGTTTACCCCCTTTGCTAAAATGATTTAATTCCTGTCGAACTTTGCGTTCTTTCGCTAGCTAGATTGTTCGAATATGCCCGAAAAGATCCCGGATTTGCGGCTGTTCTGCGTTCAGGAAGGAATGCCGTCAATTGGACTTTTCCCCCCTTTCTCTTTCTTCAATTCTACGGTTTTGACATTGAATACCTTCTTGCCCTTCAATTCTCTCTTGTATCGCTGGCAATTGGGGTAGGTGCAGGGATCGCATTTCTTTTCCGAGCACGAGAGTTCAACGAACATATACATATCCCGATACTCGTCCCCGCTAGCTGGCTGTTTCTCCACTTCGAACCTTTTCACGTTGAATTTGGGCTTTTGGGTCAATTTCACGAACCTTTGACAATCGGGATATGTGCAGGGTTCGCATTTGCGATCCTTGCAGGACAGCTCAATCATGAGGTATCTCTTATCTTTCGCATCTGTTATTGACTCTTCCATCAATACACTCCCCTACGATAACAAACTTCAATGAAATGCAAAGAACCTCGAACACTTATATCAAATTTCTTAATTTCCTTCGACATTCTCCCTATTTAATGGTCAATCACTAATCTTACTTGAACCTTGCTAATCTTTGCTCCTGCTTCCCGATGTTTGTCGATTTCGTAATATCGCTGCGAAAATCAAATGATTGTGATGTGATGAGGCACAACTCAGGCGCCGATTCAAGCCATATTAGTTCCTTTGAGGTGCTGGTCACACAACGTCCTCTTCAAGACAAGCCTCAACCTGTGCGATGATCTGCTTGTCGGTGAAATGCTTGCACGTGATAGCCCCGGTGCAGCAAGCCACCTCGCAGGCTCCACACCCTTTGCATAGAATGGGATTGGTCTTGTACTTCATGACTCCGGGGTTAATCTCATAAGCCGAGATCGCCGAAAATGGACATACGGCCTCGCACATGCCGCATCCTCGGCATTTGGATTCGTCGACAACGCTCACAGCAGAATGGGCATCCAATTTTTCCTTTGAGATTATGGTTATCACTCTCGATGCTGCCCCCGCGGCTTCTGCTATGCTCTCATCAGCTGACTTCGGCCAATGCGCGAGACCAGCCATGAAAACCCCCTCCGTTTCGAAATCGATTGGCCTCAACTTCATATGCGCCTCAAGGAAGAACCCGTCCTTGTCCAGTGGAACCTTTAGCAACTTAGAGATTTCTTCATTGTCAGCATTTGGCCTGATCCCGGTGGAGAGGATGATTACATCTGGCTTCAACGCAATCTCACCCTCGAGTGAAGCGTCGTAAGCACTGAGCTTTAGGCCGTCCCCTTCCCTTTCCAATTCCGGCATGGTATCTTCCTTGCACCTGATGAAAACGGCCCCAAGTCTGGCAGCTTCAAGATATAAGTCCTCCCTGAATCCGTAGGTACGGATGTCCTTGTGGAACATGTATACCGTGGATTCCGGGTTCGTTCTCATTATCTTTATCGCGTTCTTCATGGCAGTGGTGCAGCAGACACGACTGCACATCGGGTTGTCCTTAGTTCTTGATCCGACGCATTGGATCATTGCCACCACCTTCGCGTCCAAGGATTTCTTGTCGAGCAAATCAGCTAGCTCCAACTGAGTCATCACCCTTTCATCCTGGCCATAGAGATACTCGGTAGGCTCATACTCATGGCCGCCAATGGCGACAATTATAGCCCCCGCCTTGATGTGGCCTTTGTTTGTATCGACTTCGAAATTGCCTACAAAACCACTGATCTTCTCGATCTTGGTGCCCAGATGAACATTGATATTACGATTCTGGCCGATCTTCAAGATTAGCTCGGAGACGAATTGGAAACCGGTCTTTTCATCCTGCTCGACGAAAACCCTCTTAAGATTCCCTCCGAGTTCAAACTCCTTCTCTATTAGCTCCACTTTGAAGTCTTGAGAAGCTATTTCCAGAGCGGCTGTCATTCCTGAAAGCCCTCCACCAATCACCAATGCAGTATGATTGACTGAGAAGGTCGAAGTGGGCAGTGCCTCGGCCAATCTGCTTTTGGCCACGGCCATTCTCACAAGGATCTTGGCCTTCATGGTGGCCTTCTGGGGCTCGTTCATATGCACCCAGGAACACTGGTCTCTGATGTTTGCCATTTCGAGGAGATAGGGATTGAGGCCAGCCTCTCGGACCGTGCTTCTGAAGAGTGGCTCGTGCGTCCTTGGCGTGCATGATGCAACGATTACCCGGTTGAGCTTCTGCTGCAGGATCGAATCTTTGATCTTGGCCTGGAAATCGGCGGAGCAGGCGTACTTGCTCTCCTCGACGTGGACAACGTTGGGTATAGTCTTTGCATACTCCACCACTGAAGGAACATCCACGATGGCTGAGATGTTGCTTCCGCAATCGCAGACGAATACGCCGATCCTCGGCTCTTGCCCCTCCACATTCGTCTCAGTTACCTCATCCGCCCTGTAACTAATCCGGCTTTTGAAGACGTTCGATCCAGCCTTTGCTGCCGCTCCTGATGCCTCCGCCACTGATTGAGGGATGTCCTTGGGGGCTGAGAAGGCTCCGACCGCATATATCCCAGGGACACTGGTGTCCAGGGGATGGTATGAATTGGTCTCTGCGAAACCATATTTGTTGAGCTTGATGCCCAGATTCTTGGAAAGGCTAATCGCTGCCGAAGGTGGTTCAAATCCTGTGGCAAGAACGACCAAGTCGAAATCCTCGCTCTCGATGCCGGTCGGGGAGGTATAGCGTACGTTAAGATTCTTGGTCCCAGCATCCTCGCTAACGGATGCCGCCCTGGCATTCCGGAACATGGTGATGCCGTATTCATTCTCTGCGCGGGCGCGGTAGTCCTCGAACTCCTTCCCGAAGGCTCTGATGTCCATGAAGAAGATGGTGGCCTTCAGATTCTTATCATGCTCTTGAGCGATGATGGCCTCTTTGATGGAAGCCATACAGCAAACGCTGGAGCAGTAGTTGTTCCCTACCTTCACATCCCTTGATCCAACGCATTGTAGGAAGGCGATCCTCTTAGGAGCTTGATGGTCCGAGGGCCGGACTGGATGTCCTTTGAATGGCCCGCTCGAGGACAACATCCTCTCGAACTCCAAAGAGGTGACAACGTTCTCATAATAGCCATAGCCGTATTCCTTCTTCGCTTTGGCGTCGAAAAGCTCATATCCAGGGGCAACCACAATCGCACCCACATTAATCTTCTCAACCGTTTCCTTCATGCTGAAATCCACGGCTTCCGCTGGACACACCTTTTGGCAATTCCCACAGCGGCTCTTAGTCAGGTAGAGGCAATGTTGGGCGTCGATGCAATACTTCATCGGAACCGCCTGGGGATAAGGGACAAAGATTGCCTTCCTCGTATTCAGTCCTCGTTCGAACTCATTTTGAACCTTCGAAGGACACTTCTCTGCGCACTTGCCGCATCCGACGCAGCGGTCCTCCATCACATATCTTGGATATCTCTTGACGCTTACTTCGAAGTTCGGCGCTTTACCTTCAAGGCCAACAACCTCCGAAAGCGTCATCAGCGTAATCAGCGGATTCTTGGACAGTTCGACCAGTTTCGGAGATAGTATGCACATCGAACAGTCGTTGGTGGGGAAGGTCTTGTCCAGCTGGGCCATCGTGCCCCCGATCGCCGACCTCCGCTCAACAAGAAAGACCTTGATCCCCGACTCAGCGAGGTCCAGTGAGGTTTGCACGCCAGCGATGCCGCCACCGACCACCATAACAGCGCCCGCTTGCTCGCTCATTGTTGTCCCTTTTCGAAATTGGCTTTGCTCGTGTCGCGTTTTCTCGTAATCAATATATTAATATCTAACTCAGACTCAATTGATTCTGCGGTCAACGAGTCTAGCGAGACAGTCGTATTGCGTTCCTCATAATTGATAATAAGGCCTTCGTAATCTTTTTCGCAATGTCGGAGAAGTGAACAATCCCTAATCAAACTCGTTGCCCAATTGTCGACTTTGCGAGTTTTGCATACATTTGATGACGATTAGTTATCATAGTTGATCCAATCGAGCGTCTGCATTGATTAGACCCGGCTTATTCATCGTCCAATCGGATTTGAATCTAGAAGTGGTATGATTAATCGACCCGCGAAGGTATTGATTTTCTCTCAACGGCCCTCTAGTATCAATGTTAATAGCAAGCAGGCAAAGGCCTTAAATCGACATGCATCATGGAAAGACGTGCTCATGGAACTCTTTATCGCGATTGCACTCGGTGCCCTCGTGGTCATCACAGCCGCGAACGCCCGCAAGTACTTCTCGGACAGTGCTGGCGATAACATCCGAGCGATGATCGATGTTCCGACGGACCGATTGCGCCGAGTTCTCAGGCGATCATCGCTCGTCCATAAAGAGAGACCAAAGGTGATCGTCTCAGGGCCGAAGATCAAGCCGATCGTCTGCCAAATATGCCTAGGCAGGGTAAAGGAAGGGCTGGAGTACGCCCGCTGCGATTGCGGAAAGGTCTTCCATCCCGTTTGCTTGACGCGCACTGGCTTCTGCCCTTATTGCGAGAAGAGCTATTCGCTCGAGACGCTTGCCGACACGAATGTGGTCAGAGCCAGGAAGCCTGTGGAGCCAAAAAGGAAGGCAAGCGAGATCACCATGCTATGGCAGTCGGAGCAGCTGCATGTCTGCCCGATCTGTGGCCTGGACCTTCCAGAGGGCAGCAATGAATGCCGATGCGGCACAGTAATCGTGGGCGACGAGGAGTCATTCGATTGCCCCTCCTGCGGCGGATTAGTTCCGCCACAAAGCATGGAATGCCCCGAATGCCGCGAGCAATTCGGAGTGCTGGAGGAGCGGCCTTGCCCATTCTGCGGAAAACCAATGGAAGAAGGGGAACTCTGCCCCTGCGGAGCCATGGTAGGCGACATCTGCCCGGAATGCGGCTTCAAGCTCGGACCCTCCGAGATGTACTGCGGCAACTGCGGCGCGGCGTTCGAATTCCTTTAAGAACCCATTCAACTCCAGAAAAAATGAATTTATATATCGAATTCCACATATACGGCCAAGGATGGGTGCACTATGAAATCTGTTAATGACAGCGAGATTGCTAAAGACTCAGCCGCAGGAAGCGGCTATCTTCTGACCGCAAGCCAAGCCGGAGCATATGTTAGCCCAGACGATGACGAGCTCAGGAAATTGGTGGAGCAGCTGAGAGTGAACATCAGCATCATTG
>PNBI01000084.1 GCA_003135935.1 Methanomassiliicoccaceae archaeon | reverse complement strand
CGGTCAGAGAAAGTTAATTAGCCCAATCGCACTCGCAATGAACGGTGATAGGCTGGCGATGGCAATACGCTGGGTGGGGAGGGAAGGACAAGGAGTGGTCTTCGCCGGAATGGTCCTTGCGAGGGCGGCCGCCTCATATGAGAACAGAAACGGTCAAGGGCTCTTCGTCAACCAGACCCAGTCATACGGCCAGGCGGCGACTGGGAGTCTAATCAGGTGCGATGTCGTCATCTCGGAGGAGAGGGCATACTACCCCTTCGTGGAAATACCGGATTACCTGATGGCGATGTCGCAATCGGCGTATGATAGATTTATCGAGCAGACGAGTATCGGGACACGAATCATTTTTGACGAGGATGAGATCCATTCGAGGCCAGACCGGGTCCATTATGCGATTCCTGCCTCGCGCCTAGCGAAGGAAATGGGGAGAAAAGGCTCAGCGAATATGATCTTGCTGGGCGCATTGATAGGGATTTCGCACCTGTTGGGCGCAGAGTCAGTCCTGCAGGCCATCGCCAATGCGAGCCCTTCGAGCACCGGGGAGAACAACAGGAAGGCCTTTTCGGAAGGCTTGAATATCGGCCGTGCCATCACTGATTGCAGGATAGCGGGGGAATCTGGCTGACGAGCAAGAGAGAAGAGGCGGCATCCTCCTACTTCAAGGGCAACTCAAGGGAACGGGCGGTGTTCGAGGCCGGAATCAAGCTTGGGACGATATATCACCAGTTCGTGGGAACACCCTTATGCGCCGCGAACGTGGATATCTTGGAGCGGGCGATTGAGGACGGAGTAAGGGTACAGCCGTTCGTCAAGGATGTCAAGGTGCATATCGAACGGTCGACGTTGCGCAAGAAGAAGCGGGACGAGTTCGACTATCAAACGCTGCACGGGAATATGCTAAGCGTAAAATTGCGGATCCAGGTCGAGAACGTCTCCGTTCTGGCAGAGATGAGATACATCGAAGAACTCCGCTATCCACTAATGTTCGTGAGCGAGATCATCGAGGTCTGATCGAGTCCATGAATATTATCATCCTAGATAATGATGAGATTCGCTCCTTCCCCTGACCGATTGCTTGAGCGCTCGATTCCATTAGCTTCAAGGTTGAACGTGCGAATCCGTTGCGAATCGACCGCCTTGATCAAAGCGGCAATAAAAAGCCGCCTGGGACTGCCTGGAGTGGAGCAAGGTAGTTAAACATGAAAAACAATATCCGAAGTCCATTAACAGGGGAGAGTCGGATTCTGGCCATTAGCTCGTTCATCGGAGAAGCAATATGAACAACATCAAGATCGGCATCACTGGTCTACCTGGGGCAGGTAAGACCCATGCCCTGATCAAAGTCATCGAGATGTTGGAGGCGGAGGAACTCACCGTCGGCGGAATGATCACCGAACCGATCGTGGAGGACAACCACCGGGTCGGCTTCTCCATCATCGATTGGAAGACCAAGGAGAAGGCGGTCCTGGCGCATCTCGACATCCAAAGCAAGTTCATGGTGGGAAGGTTCGGCGTCGACCTATCCGTCTTGGAGAACATCGGCGTGAATGCCCTCATGAAGGCATGCGAGGAATCCGATGTAATCGTCATCGATGAGGTAGGCAAGATGGAGGTCGTATCGGAGAGATTCGTCACTGCGGTGAAATCCGCCTTGGACGTCGAGAAGCCGATGCTCCTGACCCTTCATAAAAAGTCCCGCAATCCTTTACTTCAGGACATCAGGAGGCGCGACGATGTCCGAATTCTAGAGGTCACGCCGATCAACCGGAACCTTCTGCCCTACAAGATCATGAAGCTGATGAAGGGAGAGCTGTTGTGATAGCTCCGCCCGGCGCTGTCGTTCTCAAGGAAGGATCTACCTCTTTATTCGTTCCGGCCGAACATTCGACCAAAGGGCCAGGAAAGCGCATCGGCCGGGTGTTCTACAACCAACAGATGGCGTTCAACCGGGACATCTCCGTCCTATTCTATCAGTCCGCATGCATGGACTCCAGGAATGCGCTCGACGCCATGGCTGCCACCGGAGCACGAGGGATACGCATCCTCAACGAGAGCGGTACGAAGGCGCAGTTCGTGATGAACGATAAAGACTCCGAGGCGGTGCGATTCATCCAGGCGAACATCGAGCTGAATGAACTGGAAGGGGGATGCGCCAGCCAGGACGACCTGCGTAGCCATCTTGCTAAGCACGTCTACGATTATGTGGACCTGGACCCGTTCGGGACGCCTGCACCGTTCGTGCAGTCGGTCTTCCAAGGCTGCAAGAGGAACGCCATCGTGGCGATGACCGCCACCGATACCGCGCCACTTGCTGGCACACATGTCAGGAAATGCATCCGTCGCTACATGGCAAAGCCTTTGCGAGGGGTCTTCGGACATGAGGTTGGCTTGCGCATCCTGATCGGATACCTTGCCAGGGAGGCGGCTCAGTTGGACAGGGGCATCGAACCGTTGCTCAGCTTCTATGCGGACCACTACTTCCGCATCTATCTTAGGCTGAAGGAGAACGCCGCCGCTGCGGAGCACTCGCTCTCCAACTTAGGCTTTCTCACTTTCGACCGCGAGACATTAGTCCGCGAGGTGAGCCATGAATTCTGCCAGGAGGCGGCCGGACCCCTTTGGATCGCCCCTATGACCGACAAGAGCATCCTGGACAATATGACGAAGCTCGATTCGTTGGAGCATCCGGCGCGATGCGCAAAGTACCTCAACCTCTGGAAGAACGAGCTGGACGTCCCATTCTTCTACGAGAACAACGAGCTTTCATCATTCTTGCATAGCTCACCGCCCGAGCTCGAGAGGCTACTTGACCGCATAAGGAAGCAAGGGAAGGCGTCGCGCACCCACTTCTCCCCCAGCGGGTTCAAGACCGACCTGTCGCTAAAGGAGCTGCTTTCGCTCTATCCAGAAGTAGGCTGAAGCACCAAACAGTTTATCTATCGGCTGGCGGATGCGAAGCCGGTGAAGGGTTGACCACTGTTGCTGTCATGGGCACGCAATGGGGCGATGAGGGGAAGGGGAAGATCACTGATTTTGTGGCTCAGGATGCGGATCTAGTGGTCCGTTTCCAGGGCGGGGCGAACGCTGGCCATACCATCGAGATCGGGAAGGAGGTCTTCGCGCTGCACCTCTTGCCCTCTGGCATTCTCCGATCGGGCGTTATCAATGTGATCGGCAACGGCATGGTGCTCGACCCGGAAGCACTGGAGCAAGAGGTCAAGAAGGTTGAGGCAACGGGACGCAGCATTGAGGGACTGCGCATCTCTGACCGCGCCAACATCGTGATGAAGTGGCATCGCCTGATCGATGCCGCGGAGGAGAAACTGCGCGGCCCCAAGGGGGTCGGCACAACCGGGCGGGGCATCGGACCGTGCTATTCGGACAAGATCGCCCGCAGCGGCATCCGGGTCTGTGACCTGCTGGATGAGGAGGCGCTGAGGGAGCGGATCGAACTGATCTATCCGTTCAAAGACAGGCTGCTCTCCGCGCTCGATGGAGAACCGTTGCCGGCAAAGGAAGAGATGATCCGATCCCTGTTATCGTTCGGGGAGCGGTTCCGGGAGCATATC
>PNBI01000073.1 GCA_003135935.1 Methanomassiliicoccaceae archaeon | reverse complement strand
CTGGCTTAAGCATTCAAACAGGTTATTTGCCGGTGAAAACCAAGTGCAAATCCCGGCGGGAGCAAAGCCAATTGTCATTTGGACTTACAGAGGTTAAGCCCTGGGAGAAATAGCGTTGCTCAGGAATAATCATTAAACCCAATTCTCCGATCCGATCTCCAATGATACCATGGTCAGGTATTTGAGCACCTTATCTCCCTTTTCCGTCAAGGAATAATCTCCCCTTTCATGGCTTTGAACAATCATGCTCGCAGAGGTCAGCTTCTGCAGATGGAAGAGAAGGTTACCTCCTTTCAATCCAGTCTGATGGGACAGCCATGAATAGCTCTGTGGTTGGTCCATCAAGGATTTCATTATCTCCAACCTCTGGGGGTTGGCCAATGGGTCGATTACTTCTCTGACTATCTTCTCTTCATCCATTCTTTTAATTAGATTCCGCAGGTTCGCATCGGAGACGAATGTGTTCTGGCTTCGAATCAGCCGGACATGGCGGTCGAACATGGCATAGACTTCTTCAAAGCATTGGGAACACTTCTTGTAAGGTGCCTTGGACCGAATCGTATCCAGCTCCTTTCGCATTTCAATTAGCTTCTTCTCCTCAACCTTCTCCTGGCCTACCAGTTTCGCGCTTCTTTGAAGGAAATCGGTGAACACCTCTTTACAAGGTGAACGGCAATCACATGGGCTGACCATGCTCCTGTCGAGATCGATATCAACATCTTCCACAAGATGACTCACCATGATATTGAGCGCACACCCCTCAGTATCTCTTCGATTCAATGGTCGTCCGCTTAGCAATTTGTCGACCTTCCCGTTGAGCATGGATATCGCTGTCATTAAATCGGATATTTCCATCGCCCCTTTCTTCACTGTAGCTGGCATACTTTCTGTACCTCTTTTCGAATGTACACTTAATTGTATCAGCTACAGATTACTGCCGAATAATTATATAGTTCTAACTTGGGAATGTCCACTGACAGAGGCAACCTATGGTCGACGTGAAAAAAGAGATCAAGGGACAGATCGTCGGAGCGCTCAAGGGAGCAAAATTCCCCATCAGAACCCCGACATCGTTACTGAAGGCATTCCCCATGGGAGCTGAAACGACCTGTCAGGCTGGCAATGTCAAGATGACCGCGGGAGAGGCCGGAAAGCTGCTGAAACCGGAGGATTTCCCCTTTAAGAACGCGGAACAGGTGGCGGACACCATCTTGAAGCGAGCAGGGATGTGATGGGCAACGGAGGGAATGAAATGGTAAAGGAAATGAATCATTTGGAAAGATGCATGGCATCGATAACCAACCAGCCGGTCGACCGCCTGACGGCCTATCCGATCGCCTGCGGTGTGAACCGACGTCTGCTACCCACTCAGACTTCTTACGCGGAATGGGCGTCCGACCCGAAGAAGTTCGCCGCGGCGTTCGTCGCTGGGCAGAAGTACTTCGATTACGACTGGACGTTCGGCCTGATGGATCTGTCGGTCTTAGCTCATGACCTTGGGGCCAAGGTCAGGATGGACGAGCAGAACACGCCGTTCGTCACCGACCCGGTGATCAAGACGCCGGAGGACTACGAAAAGCTGACCGTTCCCGATGTGAAGAAGGGAAGGTGCGGTGTCATCGTCGAGGGAACGAAGCTCTTCGTCGACCAGCTGAAGAAAACCATCGTCTGTGCCGGATTCCTTGAAGGACCATTACTGGTGCTGACACAGTCCGCTGGAGCCGAGAAGGTCTTCATGGACATGTACAACCACCGCAGCGCGGTGCATAAGGCATTGGCGACGATCACCCAGCTAGATGCGGACATGGTGAAGGGCTTCGCAACCACCGGCTGTGCTGGCCTGGCCTGGGATTACCTATGGGGCAGCTACTCCTGCCTCGGCGACAAGGAATATGACGAGTTCGAGGGACAGCAAAAGTATGCCGGCATGCTGAACAAGATGACGGCCGACAACGGCATGGCCTTCTGCATACACAACTGCGCTGACCTGCCGCATCTAGATACCCAGATCAAACAGATGAAGCCGGTCATCTACTCGATGGCGTATTACCCGCTCATCCCTGGATCGCCTGCTCCAAAGGAAGTCATCGGCAAGGGCTACTGCGACAACTGTCTGGTCGGCGGCAACATCGACCCGCAGCAGTTCGTTCGTGCTTCCACCGAGAAGATCCAGAAGACCACGATGAACCTGCTCCAGGAAGTGAAGACCGCGATGTGCGCCAGAGGCCTCCACTCCCGCTACGTCATCGCATCGGGATGCGAGGTACCGCCTGCGCTGATCACCAAGCTCGAGAACATCAAGGAAGTCGTGGACACCACCAAGAAGTACGGCCAGATCGAGTGCGGTTAAACAGCTTGGCATGCAAAACAAACCTCTTCATTTTCCATTTTCAACGAGAATGGAATTGAAAAAAAGACTTTACCATCGTCAATTTGAATTAGATAAGCCAATATATAGCGAGACCAGGAGCGGTGAATCGGTGGCCTCAGCAGAGCACGAGAATATGCTGATAGAAAAGGTAACTCGGAGCAGAGCAGAGGATGCATTAAAGGAGATAAGGAGGCATTATCCCGAGGCAACGGTGGAGGTGGAGGTTAAAGATGGCAGGGGAATCCTCACCGCTTGCCAAGACCGATTTGTGTTGAGCAAGGAGTTCGTCGAGACCGAGGAGAGCCTCCGTTCACCTCATTGCATGGCCGAGTATTGCCGTATATTGCAGGGCAAAGCTCGTCTTGTCTTGATAGTTCCCAGGGAGAACGCGACCAAGACCTTCCTGCGGATGCTGGAGTTCAATCAATGGTGGCTGTTCTACTATCAGATCTTCTTCTACGATAAGGAGGGCAACATCAAGCGCGTGGACCGCAAGACCTGGTGCGAGATGATGGGACGTCCTTACGAACCAGCCCCACGAGCGCCAGAAATCACTTAAGGACTGAACTTCACCTGCGGGAACGATTCTTCTAAATTTGAAGCAATGCTCACATTTCATTTTAATCCTAGACTTGCCGATCGAGGCAGTCTTTAATGCCCCTCCTTTCTGATACCTTTGATTCGATGGAGCGGGTATTCGCTGGCGATGCGAATGGTTCGCTGGTGCACGGAACACATGCAATGATCAAGGGGTAAAGACGAAATTCCTGAATTGCCAGATGTCGTCGTCAGGTTGGTAGGCCAGGTTCTCCTTGAAGTAGACCTTCCTGTTCTTGAGCGGGGTCCAGTCCGATGGCACGGACAGGAACTTGCCCAGATACGGCTTGGCGATCTCGAGCACGTAGTCGTGGGGCAGATCTTCAGGGCTGCATAGCCCCTCGCTGGGATGCTCGATCATCCACATGATCGCTGATACGACGCCCAATGCAACCTGAACGGTGGTAGCGTTCTGTCCGGGAGCGAGCTTCCTAGCTTCCTCGATAGTGAGGATGCTCCCGCACCACCAGGAGCCATACTCATGTCCCATCAGGAGGGCGCCGAGTATGTCAGCTCCAGAAACGATCTCTTTCTCGCGTAGGATCCTAAGCATTGGTTGCATCTCGTAGTTCCTACCCCTCAGCTCGTGCAAGGAGACTATGGTGTCATTGCAAGGCATGTAGGCGTAGCATACCGTCGGCCGGTAAACGACCTCCCCCTCCTTCAACACGGTGAACTTGTCAGAGAGCCCGAAGGCCTCGCCGTGCCTGATGACCATCCCGACTATCTCGCAGTCGGGGACCCAAGACCTCACCCAGGTGTTCATTCCCATTTGGGCGAGCATGATCTGGTTCCTTGGTCCGAAGGATGGTGCGTACGCCAAAGGCGGTAAGGTGGCTTCATGCGTTCCCCAGCCGATTTCCGCCGGAGCCGTTCCTTCTTCCCTCAGGCCTTCGATGCTCCAGGTCCCTACGAACTCGTCGACCTTCTTGGGGTTGTTCGTGACCTGAGTGTCCCTCTCGGAGCAGTGGATGACCTTGACGCCTAGGGTCATTGACAGCTCGGCGAAACTTTGCGTGCTCACCATGGCTCTGAGGTGCTCGGCCTCTTCTCCGCTTACCTTCTGGTCGGCTATCAACCTCTCGGATATGTCGACAAGGGCCTGCTTCACGAAATGGGATATCAGACCTGGATTGGCACCGTGGTCGATGACCGCGGTCGCCCCGTCCTCCCATTCTTTGGTCATTTCCCTCAGGTGCATCTGCCTGGTGTAAAGCGACTTCTCGACCGGGCCCTTGGATTCTATTTCACCGATGGAGTCCCAGACCTCCAGCGACGTGTTCACGAATAGGACCTCGTGCTCGTGGCACCATTCGATCAAGGCACAAGTGTCGAGGCTCCAGGCCAGGTCGATCAGGAGCCCGCCTGGCGACAGGTGCTTCGAAAGGACGGAATCGAGGTTCTCCATGGTTATCCGGTGATGGCGATACCCGACGCCCTTGAGAGTCCATTCCTTAAGCGCAGAAGCTTTGTTCTCGAAATCGATTATGGTGATGTTTTCAAATGGTATCTTGACATGCTTCAGCAGGATGGGGAGTGTGCATCTCGCGACAGAGCCATATCCAATCATCAGCACCTTGCCATTGAACTTCCTCATCGATAGTGATCTCCCTGAGCAGCTAGCTCAGAACCGAATACCTCAACTGGATAAATGATTCTTCGCATCAAGAAGTATTATTGGAAGTTGAGCGGGTTTCGTTCGATCCCATTGAATGACGACATGGGAAGCAATGGCAAGACGAGGTGGCGTTCCTCAGGTCCGGAAGGCCACCGTGTATTTCAGGTCCTGGGCCCCAAAGTACTTCTGGCAGAACTCCGCGGTCTTCTTGGGCGCATACTCTTTACAGGAGAAGACATCGATGAACGCACGATCGGTCTCTTCGACGAAGTGTCCGGAGACCAGGGAGGTCTCGATGAGCTGGGCGAGGGAATAGCCCTGCACACGCGGGTCGGATCCGAAGCGCACCACGATGGGATCGCCGAACCGCTTCATATCTATATGATCACAAAGATCGATCGAGAATTGAGTTATTACTTCCTTGCTTCGGATCTTCTTGGGATCGCAATCCCTGAGGTCGATGGAGGTTAGAAGGCCCCATTCGCCCCCCTTCTTGAATCGATCGATACATTCCTTATCGCTCAAGCTCGTTCCCATCCGCGGACTTATGCTATTCATGCCCTTGCATCGCCATCCCGAGTATGATAAGGAGTCTAGCACAATCCAGATATATGAAACTGATTCCCGTTTGGTGGAAAACCCCGGATTACATCCCGAGACGATATTGACGTTTTTAGACGAATTATCTGAAGCCTTTTGAACATCGTTTCCGAGGAGAATCTCAGGATTATCCTCAGAGTTTATCGAGAATATGCGGTTCACGAGGATCAGAAGAAATCACAAATTTTCTCCAGGATCTCGCACAGCAATTCCGTCTCGTCAAATTCTTGGGAAGATCGGTTGCCGATAACCAGGACATCGCCGCATTCCGATTTGAGTGACGACTTACTAGTCAGCCATCGTCATCATGCGCGACGGTTATCACCACTTTCCCTTTTACCAGTCCATTTAAAAGATCACTTAGAGCCTTAGGAACCTCGCTCAGAGAGATCCGCCGGTCCACGACCGGCGAGAGCTTCCCCTTCTCATTGNNACCGCATGTCCTCCTCGTTGTTCACCTTCCAAGGGTTGATGCCCATCTTCCTCTTGCTGGTGATGGATACCAGAGGCCCCAGGAGCATCGCCTGGAATATGGCGTATCTCGATCCTCCCACCAGCACGAACAGGCCGTCGGGGGCCATGACGCGCCTATAATTGAAGATCGACCGGCGAGCGACCGTGTCCATGATGAGGTCGTATCTCTCCCCGCTCCTAGTGCAGTCCTCCCGCTGGTAATCGATAACGTGGTCAGCTCCGATGGAGCGAATCATTTCCAGCTTTCCCGCTTTGTCCACACCGGTCACCTCGGCTTCGTAATACTTCGCGATCTGCACCGCGAACGTGCCCATCCCGCCGCCGGCGCCGTTGATCAGCACCTTCTGTCCCTTCTTGAGGGGGCGCTTGCCGCGGACTGCCTGCAAAGCGATCTTTGCCGCCTGGGGGAGGGTGGCGGCGACCTCGAAGGATACGTCGTCCGGTTTCAGCATCAATACGTCCTCAGGCACTGCCACAAACTCCGCAAAGGCGCCATGGCCGCTCATGAACAGGTCCCCGAAGACGGCGTCGCCCTCCTTCAGCCGCTTGATGCTCCTCCCGACTTTTACGATTCTGCCTGCGACGTCCGATCCCGGTATCCTGTTACGTGGCCTGAAGGGGCCGGCGATGCGGGGCCAGATCCCGCCCCCCAGGATCTCGAAATCGGCGGCATTCAACGAGGATGCGTATACTTTGACCATTACCTGGTTGTCCCTAGGGGCCGGTCTCTCCACCTCCTCGAGCCGGAGAACGCCCGGCGGACCGTATCTGTCGCATACTATGGCTTTCATGGTGCGGTTGCTCAGTCATTGCCATCGCCAACCACGGTATTAATCGCATTGCTTCTTTGCCACACTTCTCGTTTCAGTTCCTGACCACATTGTTCCTTGGGACCGTGGGCCACTTCCATGCGATCCATACGATCAGGCAGAGAAGGACAGCTTCCACGATCGAACCGAACAAGTAAGAGGCCTGGATCTCTCCCGTTGCGGTTACGAACGCTAGACAGATATGGAATGCGCCCAGAACGACGTTCGTGTACCGATTCGCTTTGGCCGGCAATACCAGGGACAGGAAGACCATGAGAACAGGGACGGTCATCAACATCAACATCGACAACATCCACATCTGATCGATGTCAAAGACCCATACCTTCCCCGTCATGATCTCCGCGATCAGCCCCGGTTTGTAGAATCCGATGATGTCCACGTAGATGTACATGAACATCACGGTCGCCCACAATCCCGCCAACTTGACCTGAGTGGGTATCCTCAACTCCTCAAGGACCAGAGCCCTCTCGTTCGGGTCCTTCACGTTCCTCTTGCCCATTCGCGCTCTCACCGTTCGATCTTGTTCAATCATTGTATCACTCGGCGACCTTCGCCAATTGTGGCATGGTGAGAAAGTACTAGCAGATTGGGCAATACATGTATTATAGTTTAAATACTGAAGTGCATATTGAGAGAAACGGTGCCATGAGAACTATCACCCTGGAGATCGAGCCTTTCGAGTTCGTCAAAGAGGATATGGCCGAGACCTTCGCCCGCGTCAGTTCGTACACGATACTCGAGACCATGAAGATGGATTACCAAGAAGGCATATGCATCGAGATTTTGGAGTTCGTACTGAAAGATGGAGTATCTATCCACGACATCAGGAGAGTGGACAACATGGAGGTCCTGAGCGTTCTGAAGTCCGTGGAAAACAAGCACACCTGCCTCATCAGGTACACGGAACCGGAGGAGAACAGGGGACAGTTCCAGGATACCGATTTAGGTTTGATCCACACCATACCCACGATCATCTCACCGGAGAAGTTCATCATCAGCATGATGGGGGAGCGGAAGAACCTGGCAGATTTCGTTGAGATGATGAAGAAGGTCGGCACCATACGGAGGATGGCCTTCAGGAGGGCTGCCTACCAGAGGGCCGACCTCCTTGCTGTCCTGACCGAGAAACAGAGGGAGGTGATGGTGGTGGCGTTTCAGAACGGTTACTACGATTATCCAAAGAAGATCAGCAGCAAGCAGCTGTGCCGGAAGGTCAGCATCAGCAAGCCAACGCTACTGCAGCACATGAGGAAGGCCGAGGGGCGGATACTCAATGAGATAATGACCGGGTACTTCGAACAGCCAGAGTGATCTTTGGTATGCGGGATAGACATGGGTCAAAAAAATATTAATCTGGATGAGCAGGGCTTTGTTTACAGGCGATAGTTATCTAATTCAATAAACGCTTTGAACGGAAGGAAAATAATGGATTTTTAGGAATCGGTTTCTTCGGACTTCACTTCTTTTGCAGATTCTGAGCGAACTCCTCAGCACGTTTGAGGTCCTCAGCATCAGGCTTTCCCTTGTTTATTCCCCCGAAGTATTTCAGGAAACTGTTGGTGTTGAAACCTCCACAATTGAACTCATCAACGATGACGTATCCTTTCAATTCCAATCTTTTCCTGAGAGACGAATGGATCAGTTCTCGATCCTCTTGTCGAAACTGGTCGAGAAAAGAAATGCCTTCTTTCCGTCAACCGACGGCAGCCGGTCGGCAAGATCCAGCAGGTCTCTGTGGTGTTTTCCATCATAGATCCCTGAGCCGAACCTATCAGGTCATACTGTTGAAGCTCCTCTGGACCGATCTCTTGCGGTGCCCTTATCGGAGCATCAAGAACGGTCGCGAAGGCCTTGGCGATCTTCTGAGTGTTGTTATGATGATACAAGACAAGAACCAATAACGATCTTGGAGCCGCCTTCATGAGCGATCCCCCACGGTAATGACCACGTTCCCCCTCTTGCGCCATTTGTCGATATATCTATGCGCCTCGACGATCTGCTCCAATGGATAGACCCTATCTATTACCGCCTTCAGCTTCCCCGCTTCAACCAGGTCCTTGAGAAAGTTCAGGTCCTCGATCTTTTCTTTGCCTACCTGGTCATGAGCCGAAATGAACGTCCCTTTCGGAGCGAGCGCTTTCCCACGCTCAGATTTCGGGATCTTCGCGACGGCATCAAGGATGACGTCATAGAGCTGTCCACCTTCTGAATAATCCTCTTTGGTGTAATCAATCACTTTGTCGGCCCCCAGAGACTTCACCAGCTCCAGATTGGCAGTGCTGCACACTGCGGTGACTTCCGCTCCAAGGTACTTGGCAAGCTGGACCGCATAGGTGCCTATACCCCCTGAGGCGCCATATATCAGGATCTTTTGGCTTCTCTGTATGTTTGCTCTTCTAAGAAGCCTCAATGCATGCATCCCTCCAGTAGGAATCCCAGCGGCGGCTTCCTCGTATGTCATGTTGCTCGGTTTCAATGCAATAATGCCGTCCTCGGGCAAGCACTTGTACTCGGCGTAGCCGCCAAGACCCCGCACAGTAGAAGCGAAGACCTGGTCTCCTCTCTTGAACCGGGTTACGTCCTTGCCTACTGCTTCAATTTCCCCCGATATCTCCATGCCCAGTATCTTCTTCCTCGGCCCCGTGATGCCCAGGGCTATCCGTGCCATGAGCCACATTCCCTTGGGGACATTGAAGCTGCGCATCCTTGAATCCCCTCGATGGGCTGTCGTTGCATGCACTTTGACCAGGACTTCATTCTCCTTTGGAGATGGTTTCTCCAAATCCGTGAGCTGAAGGACTTCTGGTGGCCCATATTTTCTATATACCACTGCTTTCATGATTTTCCTCCTGATTCATCCTAATTATCACTCATTTTTAATCCATCGATTGTCCACCTAGATGTGGAACAAAGCCGTTGGATCTCTTCTCACGCCTTTGTCTTGACCTCATTCACCATGGCGCATTTCGTAAGTACCTGGAAACGAGTGATCGACTTTGGGATCAGTACGATCGAGCTCGACTTGATCGACATGACGGTCCGATCGAAAAGTTCCCAGTCGACGTCGTCCGCGAACTCCAGCTTCTTGATGCGGTGCAGCATGACCTGCCCCTTCAGCGATTCGAGGTCCTTCCTGGTGATGACCAGCGAGGCGAGGTCGCTGATGCGGTAGTTGGTCGTGCCCAGCTCTTCGACCAATGCGCGCATCACGATTGTGGTCAGCTCCCCGATGGACAGCTCCCGCTTCTTCGCCTCGGCGGTGAATTTGGCGTAGACATCATCGTCGATGCCCCTGATCGTCACATCGGTCATGGCGGTCACCATCCTCTTCTCTTCATGACCCTCCGGGTCGCGATGGCCGCGCTGACGAAGAACCCTCCAGCGAACATGAGGATCGCCGGGAAGATCGTGTACCACGGGACGGGATAGCCGAGTATTCCTAGGAACCAGAATCCCCCGAAAAGGAACAGGGCGGAGCCGATCACACCACCGAACCACCTCAATGCTCTGCCTTCGGCCGGGTCCATCTGCACCATCGGCACGTACGAGTCCATCTGGTCGGGCGTTCCATTCGCACCCTTCGCCTGTAACTGGCGTCTAAGGTTCTCCCTGAACGTCGGGTCCTGCCCAGGGTCTGTCGTTGTTGATGAGTTTGTCGTGTCTGTCATCATATCACCATTGCACCAAAGCACCAAATGCACCATGTAATATTAAAACGTTGCTATTTGGCATGACCCATTAAAATATGATTTGACAAATTCGCATTGGTTGTGGCATCCGTGTGTGATCGCGCTTTTGTTAGCCATATCATCGAATATCTCGAGGTCCTTCTCGACACGCCATTCCTCAGAGGCAGATTACCTATGGCCGAGAATGCGGACCGAATCCATAAATAGCAATCTTGGAATCTCAACCCTCATGGAGAATCTGGCGCGAAAGGCCTTCGATTTCGCGAAAAGAATTGTCAATAAAGAGGATAGTGAAGGCAAGAAAAAGAAATTCACAAAGGACTCCTTCAGTGACCCTAACATTCACATTGGCGATTACACTTATGGAACTCCGAGAATCTATATTTGGACCACGAAGTACCACGTCTACATAGGCAAATTCTGTTCGATCGGCAGAGACGTTAAGGTGATCGTCGACGGCAACCATCGGGCCGAATGGATAACAACCTATCTGATCGATGAAAAGATAAAGGGAACGAAGAGGTCTGACCAACTGGAAGGCAAGGGCGACGTCGTTATCGGAAACGATGTGTGGTTCGGGGATTCAGCTATGATACTTCCGGGCGTGAGGATCGGGGATGGTGCAGTAATCGGCGCGGGAGCGGTGGTCACAAAAAACGTCGACAACTATGAGATCGTTGCAGGCAATCCCGCGAAGCATATCGGTTATAGGTTCTCGGAGGATGAAATAAAAATACTGATGGAGGTTCGATGGTGGAATTGGCCCATCGAACAGATATTGCAGAACAGCGAAGTCCTTCAGTCACCCAACGTTCGGAGACTGCTTCAGCAATAACAATCTTAAAAGATTGAATAATCCTAAATGGGCGCTAAGTGTCTTGCGACAATCGTCCCAGCTATCTTTGGCTGATCGGGCTTCATGAAACGACCCTTCCACTCATTCCGCCTAGGATCCATATTGCCGAGCGGGGGGGGGTGGCCTGGAAGTGGCGGAGATTGAATGCCTGAGCCCGAACTCAACGCGCATGGTTCGCCATGGCTTCGCTTCATGATCTGTTTGATTTCTCAGGCAGTATGAGCATTTCTCCCAATTTGTAGTCCCAATCTTGGGGCTCATATTCACTGAATCCGCCGTCTGGATAAAAAGTGAGCTCACCGATATACAATCTACTTCCTATGTCGTAGAAATCAACTCTGACAAGTGGAAACTGCTTTGATATTTGTCTTGAAATCTCTATCATTCGAGAAAGAAACGCTGGTCGCCCAATTCCTCTTTTCGAATTCGGAAAACCATCATAGATAATGTCCATCTTTTCCCAATCAAGATCGTAGATGTCTACCGTTCGATCCTTAAGGCTATCAGCATGAACAAATGCATATCTGGGTTCGCCATTGAAGCACAAGAATTTATAATCATAGACTTGCCCGTCGATCTGTTCAATATATTCTTCAATTAAGATTCTAGGCTCAACGAATTCATATCCGCCCCAAGCGTTTCTCCACCAAGGTTTCTCCCAACTCGCGATCGTTTTGCGCGTGCTCGCCAAGTCCAACTTTGATTTGTCAGTCACAATGATTATNNGAGCCATAGTTCGCCTTAATCACAAATTGATTGGGCAGCTTGTCAAAATCGATCTCATCGGCATTCGAATATACGCCCAAGGAAGGGACGACATATCCACTTCCAAGGATCTCCGTAACATAATCTTTGAACGAGACCTTGTCGATGCATTTTGAGATCAATGGGTCGTTATAATAGAGTTTATACCACTGTATCTTTTCGTTGAGGGTCTTTGGGTTGTCAATATCTGGAAAGTCGCCGAGACTAGCTTTGAACCATTCTTCCAAGAAANNTGCTTCTTGTTCTCTAAGTTGAAGTCGCCCTTCAAATACGACTCGTGATATTTTGTCCAAAAACTGATTCGGGTCTTTATGCCCAGAACGCTAAGGCCTCTATCTGCCCCTTTTACGCAAACATCCCGCAGACCCTTCATCTCCATCCAACCTCGTCGAGATCCATATCATTCTATTGAGCCCGAGCCTCACCCCGTTCTGTTGGAAGAAGAAGCATTTCACCGAATTTGTTATCCCATTCTTTGGGACTGAACAAATTCAATCCACCACCTGGATAAAAGGTCAGTTCGCCGATGTAGATTTTATCTTCCAGGTCATAGAAATCCACTCTGACGAATGGAAACGGCTTCGATAATCGCCTTGAAATCTCTATCATTTGGGATAGATGCTTGGGTGGCTCGATCTTTCTTCCTGAGTTCGGATATTCAACATAGGCGACATCTTGCTTAACCCAATCAAGATCGAAGATGTCTATTCTGTGGTCCTTAAAACGATTGGTGCTGACTGCGACATATTTCGGTGCGCCGTTGAAACACCAGAATTTATAGTCATAGACTTGTCCGTCGATCTGTTCAATATAATCTTCGATCAATATTCTAGGTTTAACGAACTCGTAGCCGCCCCAGGCACTTCTCCACCAAGGCTTTTCCCAACGTGCGATCGTTTTGCGCGTAGCTGCTATGTCCAATTTCGATTTATCAGTTACAACGATCACTTCCTTTCCGCTCGAGCCATGATTCGCCTTTATCACAAATTGATTTGGAAGCGCATCCAAATCGATCTCATCAGCACTCGAATACACACCAAGCAAAGGAATGACGAACTCGCTTCCCAAAACTTCCTTAAAATAATCTTTGACCGAAACCTTGTCAATACATTTTGCAATCAACGGATCATTATAATACAATTTGTACCACTGGATCTTCTCGTTGAAGGTCTTTGGGCTGTCTATATTCGGAAAATATCCAACGCCATCTTTGAACCATTCTTCCAAGAAATGCTTCTTGTTCTCTAAGTTGAACTCACCTTTCAAGTACAATTCGTGATATTTTGCCCAATAACCAGATCCGGTCTTGATGCGTAAAGCGCACAAGACCCGTCGTGCCCTTCCTATCCAAATTTCACGCAGACCACTAAAGGGTGCTGGGGGCTGGCTTCCGCAATATTCGCAGTAATTTGCCCCAGATGCCAAACGATGCCCGCAATTCGAGCAAAAATGCTTCTCCGTGAGATTCTGATAGAACCCGGGCAACAGTTCACCATTCTCGAATCGAATCAGGGTGCGGTGATTCTCATATGCCAGATAAATGCTGACGGTCAGAATCACGGAGAAGTTGATTATGATGGCCATATCGATTAATCTATCGATCTGCTGGATGGTCTCGAATATCTGATCAGAGATGGCCAATATGAGGAGAACGAACGCAGAGATCGAGACGAGAATCCAGCCTAATCTCCAGCGTTCGACCGATTCTAGAAATTGAACATTCTCCTGTGTATCCACGTCGAGCCCGAGAACGTCATTGGCATCTCCCAACTAATAATGCTATGGAGGAAAACGCCTCAGTGGGTGCTAAATTAATTCTTCTTGTCTAATATAACGCGCTAGACTTGGTTCATCATTCTGGTTATCCATCTCCAAAGTATTGGGTTTTGGGAAGGATTCTTTGATAATGGACCTTTATGGCTAAGCATTTTCCAAATCAGTTCAGTCATGCTATTTACCCTGATTATTGCGCAAGTCATAATAATAGTCCCGGATAGAGGGCGGAAAGTAAGATGATGGATAGGTTAGTTCATTGTTAGGAACCCGAACATCACCGCATCCCGAAAATGTTACATTCACTTCTGATGGTTCTGATGGCAGATGGGGAAAGCGAGAACCCCCGTCTCTGAGTTCAGCGGTAAGTGCGGTCGAAGAAGGCGCATTTCTCACCATATGGGAATATTGGAGATGGACCAATGGATCGGACCAAAGGATCTTCAAGACCGACGTTATGTGTTGAACAAGATACTCATTTTACAGGGTCTCATTAACTTTAACATCCTGTTATCACCATCCTTCATTGATTACTATGAGCACAATGAATAAGAAAAAGAAGGGAGCAGATGATCCACCCGTGAACAACAATCGGTCAGATCATAAGAGTTCGAGAACCCCATCCAAAGTTACAAGCGCGGACAATAAATCTAACCAGAATAAAGGATCGAAGGGCAAGAAGTAATTGAAATATATGCATCAGGTGAGATTTCCTGGATGTTGAGAATTTCACTGGATAGTCGGTTTTAATGCTAATTTTGGAATTCTGATTTGAATGTTTAAGGGTCTTGGGATGAGGAAGGGCAAATAATGGACGACTTTGACGGGGAGAAGTACGAGGCCGCCTCCAAGCATCAAAAGGAATGGGGAGTACGATTGATCGATGACCTTTGTCTCAAGGGCCATGAAAAGGTCATAGATCTTGGATGTGGTGACGGATCACTGACTAAGAAGATCGTTGACCTAGTTCCAAAGGGGAGCGTGCTTGGAATCGATTCCTCGGCATCCATGATCAAAACGGCAAAAAAGCTGGAAACACCGAACCTGAGATTCCAGCAACTCGACATCTATGACCTGGACTTCGTAAGTGAGTTCGATGTAGCCTTTTCCAATGCCGCCCTGCATTGGGTCAAGAATCACGATCGGATGCTGGAAAATGTCTATAGGGCCATCCGACCAGGAGGTCTGGTCCGCTTCAACTTCGCTGGTGATGGCAATTGTTCTAACTTCTATGAAATTGTCCGTGAGGTTATTAACACGCCGAGTTACCATAAATACTTCGACACAATGGAGTGGCCTTGGTTCACGCCGACGGTAG
>PNBI01000057.1 GCA_003135935.1 Methanomassiliicoccaceae archaeon | reverse complement strand
TCCGATTCAAGGTTCTCCACTCGGAACGACATCCGAATCGCGCCATATATACTCGATTGCCAGCGTTGGTTGTCAAACGGTTAGTTAATTATCGAGACCAATTGGATTGTTCTGAATCGGCTAAGCGCGGAATCCAACGAAGGTCGCATTTGAGAAGCTCCGTCTAATCTATGGTTTGCTCGGCATGAGCGACTACACTGCCAGTGGGAATGTACACGATGGTCACCGTCCAATTGCCGATGGCTAGTTTTTCACTCGTGCTACTGATATCAAAGCTGTCTCCCTTCAACAGAAAATCGTGGGAGCCATTCCTGCTCAGCGTGATGCTAAATCCATCTGAGGTTGGGTAAACCTGAGAATGATTCTCAGTCCAGGAAATGTCCGTCAGATTAACGACAACCCTGTGATCCGAGGGCGAGTCAACGACTATCCTGATATTGCTGAATTCAGTGTCTGAGCGGCTTATTATCTTGACCGAGAGGTGAATGGTCGCTCCATTGCCGAGCACCTCTTTGTCAAGGATCGCTTGAGCTGCCTCTCCCCCGGTATGGGTCCCAGGAAAGATGAGAACATAGGCTGCGCCAATCAGGACAATGACAATCAATAGGACGAGGAGCCCTCTCGTTCTCGTGTTCAACCTACCGACCTCCTGCCAATCCCGTTCGTGACACTAGACGATTAGCCGAGATGTAATTATATATTGGCTCAGAGTAATCCAAAAAGCGAGCGTTCCACTAATACTGGAATGCGCAATCTGTCAGTCAACAAACCTTTTATATGACCACTCCTTTCGAGAATTTGCTCTTTTGAGCCGATGATTGATGAAGATGTCATCGTACATCCGAAGGAGGTAAGAAAATGGCAAAATCCATATTTGTGCGCTTCGAAATGCCGAAGGAGCTGCAAGACAAGGCTTACGAGATCGTGGAAGTCGCCCGCGATACCGGTAAGGTGAAGAAGGGAACCAATGAGGTCACCAAGCTAGTAGAGCGCGGCGAAGCGGTCTTCGTCGTCATGGCTGAGGACGTTCAGCCTCCAGAGATCCTGGCCCACATGCCGATGCTCTGCGAAGAGCGCAACATCCCCTACGCCTACGTGGCATCCAAGGCCGAGCTGGGAAACGCCTGCGGACTGGAGAAGCCCACCGCATCCGTCGCCGTCACCGAGGCCGGAAAGGCAAAGCCACTGATCGATTCCCTGGCCGAGCAGATCAAGAAACTGAAGAAGTGAAGGTAAGGGTGCTCTAAATGGCTGAAGGAGATGACAGCATTCCCTGCGAGCTGGTCGAGATCATCGGCCGCACTGGCATGACTGGAGAGGCAACCCAGGTCAAGGTCAGGGTGCTCGAGGGTAGAGACAAGGGGCGCATCATAACCCGTAACATAATGGGCCCGGTGCGCATGGGCGATATCCTAATGCTCAGAGAGACCTCGCGTGAGGCCAGGAAACTGGCCCTCCGCTAGACAAGGAGGCTGTTCCAATGGTTGAGATGAAAGTCTGCTCGTTCTGCGGTCGCGAGATCGAGCCCGGTACCGGGAGTATGTATGTAAAGAAGGACGGCACGGTCATGCTGTTCTGCACCAATAAGTGCTCGAAGAACATGATCGATATGAAGCGAGTCCCGCGCAAGATCACTTGGACCCGAGCGTACGCTCGAGAGAAGGACGTGCGCATGAAGGGCCCGGAGACCGAGGCCAAGCTGCTCAGGAAGGAAGCGAAGAGAGCGGCCGCCAAGGCCGCAGCGAAGCCGGAAGCGAAGCCAGTGGAGGCACCGGTGGAAGTAGTCCCGGTCACGGCCGAGGTCGAACCTGAGGTCAAGGTCGAGGAGAAACCTGCCGAGAAGGCCGCCAAGAAGCCCGCCAAGGCCAAGAAGGTGAAGGCCGAGCCGGTCGAGGAAGAAAAGAAACCGGCAAAGGCGAAGAAGCCCAAGGCCGAGAAGCCCGCGAAAGAGAAGAAGGAATAGGCATGATCGAGCGCACCTTCGTGTTGCTGAAGCCCGATGCAGTGCAGCGGGGTCTCATGGGCGAGATCGTCGGTCGGCTGGAGAGCAAAGGCTTGAAGCCGGTCGCCATGAAGTTCATGCGCCTTCCCAAGGAGCTTGCGGAGCGCCATTACGCCGAGCATAAGGGCAAGAGCTTCTTTCCCGGTCTGATCGAATATATCATCTCTGGGCCAGTACTGTGCATGGTATGGGAGGGGGAGAATGCCGTCGCCTCCGTTAGGACGATGATGGGCAAGACCAATCCCCAAGATGCGCTTCCTGGAACGATTAGGGGCGATCTATGCCAACAGACCGGCCGCAACGCGATCCACGGCTCCGATTCGGTGGATAGCGCCAGGCGCGAGATTAGCAACTTCTTCAACGACTACGAGATCACGGAATGGAAGCGGTCGATTGATCCTTGGTTCTTTGAGTGAGCATTAATTTCTCGCGATTGGAATCAATCTCTTTTATTCATTTTTCTGAAAGCCAGCTTACATGCTAATCTGATCATTCTCAAAGAGCAAGGATTATAACGAACGTCTCTGATGCCAGTCGCATGTCCATCAGGCAGCCGATCGTGAGCGTGCTGGGCCATGTCGACCATGGTAAGACCAGCTTGCTCGATTACATCAGGGGGACGGCTGTCTGGAAGGGGGAAGCAGGCCATATAACCCAGCACATCGGCGCTACAGAGGTCCCCTTGGATCATATCTATGAGGTTTGCGGCCAGCTCATTGGGAGCAAGAAGTTCGACGTCCCTGGGCTGCTCTTCATCGATACGCCCGGTCATCATGCGTTCACGACTTTGCGCGCAAGGGGAGGCTCCCTGGCCGACATCGCCGTTCTGGTCGTCGACATCAACGAGGGGATAAAGCCACAGACGCTGGAATCGATGAACATCCTTCGGAAATACAAGACGCCGTTCATCATCGCCTTGAACAAGATCGACCTGGTGCAGGGTTGGCATTCGGTGAAGGGCAGGCCGTTCATCCTCAACATGAAGGAGCAGTCCGAGGACGCGACCAACATGTTCGAGGAGAAGATGTACAAAGTGATCTCCCGTTTCGCGCAAGAGGGCTATTCCGCCGACCGCTACGACCGCATCGAGGACTTTACCCGCAACATCGCGCTCGTTCCGGTGTCGGCCAGGACCGGTGAGGGAGTTCCCGACCTGCTCCTGGTGCTTATCGGACTTGCTCAGCGTTTCCTGGAACAGAACCTTCGCACCGAAGAGGGACCGGCGAGGGGCACGGTCCTTGAGGTCAAGGAAGAGAAAGGCCTCGGACCGACGATCGATGTCATCGTTTACTCGGGGGAATTGAGAAAAGGGGACATACTCGGGCTTGGCACAAATGGAAGGCCGCTGGTCACAAAGGTCAAGGCAATCCTGAAGCCCAGGCCGCTGGACGAGATCCGCGATCCCCGGGACAAGTTCGATTCTGTGGATGAGGTTACCGCGGCCGCCGGCGTCAAGCTGCTATGTCAGGACCTGGATGGCGTCGTTGCCGGAGGCCCGCTGAGGGTCATCAAGGGCGACAAGCAGGCCATACTTGATGAGATCGCGGAGGAGACCAAGGTCAGGATCGAGGTCGTCGATGCTGGCTTGTTCATCAAAGCGGACGCATTGGGATCGCTGGAGGCGCTGGCGTTCGAATGCGCGCATTCTCAGATCCCCATCCACAAGTACGAGGTCGGGCCGATCTCGAAACGCGATGTGATTGAGGTATCGGCTTACAACGACCAACTGCACCGCGCCATATTGGCATTCAACGTTCCCCTGCTGCCGGACGCCAAAGACGCCCTGCCAAATCACGATGCCAAGATATTCCGCAACGACGTGGTCTACGGCCTAATAGACGATTATAAGCTCTGGGTGGCGGAGGTGCAGAGGATGGCCGAAGCGGACAAGCGTTCGCTAGTCGCATTCCCTGGCAAGGTAAGAATGCTTCCGAACTGCGTATTCCGCGTCAGCAAGCCAGCGATATTCGGCGTACGCGTCCTCACCGGGCGAATTCGTACGGGCCAGAGGATGATCGATTCCACCGGCAACGAGGTAGGCAAGATCCGCTCGATCCGCTCAGGGGAAGATGTCAAGAAGGAAGCGATCCAAGGGGACGAGGTGGCGATATCCATCGATGGGCCGACCGTTGGCAGGCAGATCAACGTCGAAGATATCCTTTATGTGGACATCCTCGAGTCAGAGGTCAAGGCAATATCCAGCCACGCGCTCAATCCGGACGAGAAGTTGACCTTGGACGAGCTGATCGAGATCAAGCGCAAGAAGGACCGCTTCTGGTCGATGTGATTTTGCGACCACTTGGAAGAAGAATCGAATAGCGTAAGATATGGACATATGTCTTATGGGTACTGGGAGTCCAATTCCTCAAACAGCAATATCGCTATTTCGCTAGGCACCGCCTCGATGATTCTTCGCATTTCAGGAAAAGGCCGTCCTTGAGAATTCGGGGCCGGCTCGCATGACCACAAATCGTTGGCGATGATGGTAATCTTCCGAAGTTCAGTCGCTAGGTGCCCTTTGAGCTCAAGGTCGAACCAATCCGGGCCCATGGCCTCCTGCAGTTTGGCCCGGACGGAGGTCAGCCTCCTCGCCTTCAAGTCCCCCTCTATATCATTTGCAAGGTGGACAGGAATAACGGTATTCAGGAGCATCATCTCAGATCCGCGCGAGACATGGCATGCGCCGAAAAACGCCTTTCTCAGATCGGCGATATCATCTGCCATCTGCATCACTTTTCCGACCTCCAATCCGAATCGCGTTATCCTGGCGGCCAATTCCGGCCCGCATCCGGCAACCACCGCGCCATAGTACGCGGCGAGGCCAAACAATTCTCCGGTCTTGAGAGTGATGACCCGTTCATAATCGGCCATCGTCGGGAAAGGGGTTCCGGCCATCTCCGCCAAAGCCCCTCGGGCCATGCGGCGTTGTACCTCTGCGAGAGGAGCGACGAAGGCATCTCCATGGGATGACGCGATGGTATAAGGGAGCGAGATGGCTGCGACCATCCTGAGGATGGCGCGCTTCTCTCCCTCGAGTATGTGGATGGCCCTCGCCCCTCGCCTCGTCTCATCCTCATCGATTATATCGTCCAAGACTAGGCTGGAGGCATGTGCGAGCTCTATTGCCGCGGCCAGGTCAAGCGCCAATGTCCTATCTCCCTTCCCGTCTGAGAAGGAATCAAAGATGAGCATGGTCAATCCGCCGCGAAGACGTTTCCCGCCCATCAACAAAGCCATCAGATCCTTGCCCAGCTCGGCCTTGGCATCACGGGCTAGGAGGTGCAGCAACAATCGCTCTTCTATCTGAGGTCGGATCTCTACTAGGTAACTTCTGAACGAGCTCCTGTCACTTCGGTGCGCAGCGCCTTGTCGTAGCGGAAGGATGTCTTCCCAACTGGAGGGGAGCGCCAAATTCAGACCCCCAACACGGCGAAAAAGACGGCCAGGAAGCCTGCGTATGCAATCGACAAATAGAGCTGCCGCAGCCTGATGTGCCCAGATCCTCCTTCGGGATTGGGCAGCTTGCCCTCCAGGTATTCATCCCTCAAGTGGTCGACCCTCCATCCATACCATGCCAGGACGACAAAGACCAACGAAGAGGGGACGGCGTATACGAGCGCCGGCAGCAATCCGATGAGTCCGACAAGCAGGGCCGAGGAAATCAGCATGACCCCCAGGCCAATGAGCGGGTAATAAGTGCACCAGTGCACTCGAGGGAAGGTCACGATAGTGGTCCGCTTGTCATTGAGTCGATCGTTGGGGTAATCCATGCTCATCATGCTCAGGAAGAACGTGCTCGCCGAGAAGGAGAAAGCGACCCCGACCAATATGGCCAAAGGTGAGAGAACGCCCGATCCGATATACGCTATGATCGTGACCGTGATCGTATTCACCGGGATGCCGATGTAGACCTCCGCGAATGGCCGGTAGGCCAATCTGATCCGCTTATCGCTATAACCAAGCATGATGCCAAGGCCATATGCCGCCGGGAATATGAGCAATGGCTGGGCGTAGATCAGGTAGGCGAAGATAGCCAATACAACAAGGAGCAGTACAGCGCTCAATGCTTTGGTCTCATTGACAGTGATCCGGCCATCAACGATCGGCTTGATGCGCATCGTCTCGGTGATCGCAGCCTTTCGGTCCAGGTCCAGGTCCAAGATGTCGTTCAGAGGGTGCGCTACATATTGGATGATGATCACGGCGATAATCCCGAGCAGCATCGGCACTAACGCGATCAGGTGCCAGTTGGACAGATAGAGCGCCAGCCCTACCCCCACCGTCGATGCGCTGATGCTCCAACCGGCCAGGGGCCTTATCCTCGCAAAATCTATGATGGTTCGTGGATCCATTATCTCAACCTCTGTCCCGATCTCATGTCGCTCAACTCGCCCTGACCCATATCATCACTCCCGCCAAACCATAGATCAATAACAAATGAAGGCCCAGAAGCCTCCAGGCCTTTTGATATTCCTTCGTCTTCGTATACTCATAGAGCCAGAGCATGATATATCCGAGAACAAACCCGATAGCGAAAAGCATTATTATCGTCCAAGGCTCGACCAGCGAACCGGTGACCAGGACCTGGGCCAGATAAGAGAATGCGCAAATTGCTCCCATGCCCAGGCCGCCGAATTCCGTGCGATGGAATTCCCAGACCTCCAGGCCATACAGGACGCAGAACATGATCCCTGCAAGGACTCCGAAGAAGGGGATGAGGGTGCTGAATGCGACGCTCGCATAGACGCCGATCGCTGCGGAAAGGGCAAAGAGGATGACGGCGAATTCGGCGAGGGTCCGATCGCTGAAAACCGTGGACCAGGGTTTGCCTACCCGCTCCATATCATCCAGCATGTGCTCGCCGTAAAGAAGCAGAGAGACGACCGTCAATGATAAGATGAGGACTTCAATGTTCATGCCAGGAATGACCAGAGACCCAATTAGTACGAAGGACAGGAAGGCGAGCATGAATGGAAGATGGACCAGCGTGGCCAGGCTTCCAAGGATGGTCTTGTTATGTACCAGATTAGCGTACCAACCTAGCTGCCGTCCTTCGGCCGGGCCTGTCTTCCTCATCAATTCCGAACCAGAGTTGCTCGTCAAGGCAGTCGGCATTAGGCTTTCTTCTCCTCTGGAGGAATCCTGCGACCTTCCATTGCCTTCTTGAAGAGTCGCAATGCCTCGACCGGTCCCATCCCAATGCCAATTCGCTTTCCATGGGCGACAAAGGTGCGGGCATCGGCGATGGAGGGCACCTGTCCTCCAACGAGCTTGTCCAGCACCTTCCTTTCCTTTCTCATCCAATCGAATCTCTTCAGAATTGCCTCGGAGTAACCCTCCAAATCGTCCCAATGATCGAGGAGCATCTCGGCGGACTGCATGGCGTAAAGATTACCGTCGGCTCCGAGCGGTCCAACCGTTCCGATGCTCTCTCCGATCCCAACGACCTTTCCACGAGAGACGAACGGCTGGGAATGAAATGGTGAGGTGAGGCGCACGCGGCTATTGCACTTGCATCGGATCTTGCTCAGACTGACGGGAGGAACACCTGTTTCTACTGGACGGTAGTCCTTGACCCGAGCGGCAAGGTTGCCGAAGCCCAGATGGTATTCGTTGTTGCCCAGCGGGAAGCACCACTCATATCCCAAACCGGACGTCTTGAACCACATCCCCAGGTCAGACTCGTTACTGATCCGGTATTGAATGCAATCGGCTATCACTTCCGGGCCCCGGGTAGGTTCCAGGAATGCTCTGGCAACCCCTGTGGCATCGATGATTCGGTCGAAATCCTCTCCGACCGGGCGGTCATGACGCACAACATCACCGCCTACCAGATCGCTGATGAGCCTTGCCTTATCGATGGTCAGCATATCGGCTTTCATCCGCACTCCGTCTATTATGATGTGATCGGAATGTTTCAGCTCGTAGTCCCTCGGTTCGGCCACTGCGCCGACCAGCCTTCTGTACTCGGTGACAGGAGCGACGCCCCAGGCGCAGGGCTTATGCCCGCATCGGTTCGTCTTCTTCTCGTCAAAAAGGACCACCGAATCTATTCCGTCCACTTTCATCAGACGGTATAGATAGGCACCAGCCATGCCTGCCCCCGCAATCGCAACTCTCAAAATGGCGTGCTCCTCGGACCGACCAGCAGAGGTAGATTGCACCCCTTCCCTTTTGATGCTTTCTACCGGGCGGAGATTGCCTCTTCGCCGAACCTAGTTATCTCTACGATTTCGATAGGAGCTGATTCTCTGCTTCTAGTTGCTATGGCATGTCCATAAGTTGATTTCTGAAATCGTTCAAGTACGGAGCATACAGTGGAGAATCCGAACCTCAATATCTGTTGCCACATTGGGGGCAGAAGGTAAACTCCACGGGGACCTGAGCCCCGCAACGAGGGCACATCTTAATCCCAGGTGATTGGTTCGCCTGACCTGGTATCGATGGCCTTCCGACCTGATCCTTCCCCTTCGATTTCCGCAGAAAGTAGTTCGCGAAGATGACGATTGCCACCGCTGCGACAGCCACGATTACGATTATGATCAAAATGATAGCCCAATTGGTGACACTCTGGATGTTGGTGCCCATGAATCCATAGATTACTTGGACCTCTGCGCTTCCCGAAGCTCCACCGATTGGTCGGTTCGAATTGTCGATAACTAAGAAATATTCAGTGCCAGCGATGAACATCACACCTATATTGTTCTCGAAGACGGAATTCACGTTCAAACCAGACACTCCGAGATAGTCGAAGGTTTCACCAGACTTGTAGAGTTCGAAATTTAGTTTGTCCATGAGGAGTACGTCGACAGCCGCTCCCGTAGGATCCATCACCTGGACTTGATATGAAACACTAGCATCGGTCTGGGCGATAAAATCCTTGACCATGATGAATTGGCCAGAAGGGATTCTCTTCAATCCACTGCTCATTGTCGGCATTTCTGCTATCGCTGGCGCAGCGACGATCGATATCAATGCAACGGTCAAACCCAAAGCCACGGCCATCCAGAGCAGCCTAGTGCGCATGACGAACCCCTCAAGGTATGTGTATCGACTGCTCTTAAATTGTTTTCCTTCATCGAGAATGGTTTTGATGGATTTAGTAATCAATACATAGAC
>PNBI01000137.1 GCA_003135935.1 Methanomassiliicoccaceae archaeon | reverse complement strand
GAAAATTATGATGAAATATTCCCGCCGGGTATGATTTTCCAACCAAACTGATCATCGCAGAGGAATGTAAAGGGAAAACGGCTCCAGTCAATGGAAAGGCAGGGGCTACTTTTAGGACTTCTTTTCTATAGCTTAGGAGGTAAATTTGCATCAGATCGGATCGAGTGGGGTTGGTGCGAACTTCGAGGGCAGCTCCGATTGCTGCCCAATTGACGGGGTGTTTACCGAATAATTGATCGGCCAACACTCCTTTTGCCCCGTCGGCTACTACTAGATACTTCGCCTCCAGTGCTCCCTTTGTCGTCATCAACTCGACGCGGTCCTCTTTCTCTACTACCTTCTGAACTTTTACATTATCCAAAAAGTCTGCACCTTCGTTCTGCGCATAACGCATAAAGAATTCATCAAATTCTTCCCTGCGGACCATTAGGCCAAAGGGCTTTCCTAATGGAATGGGGTAATGTTTGCCCTCAACGATGAATGAAAATCCATTGAGCTCATTCTCAACAATTGCATCCGGGATTTGAATATCCTGCAACGCGAGAAGTGAACGATTCAGCAGTCCACCGGCACAGCATTTTCGTTTTCCCTGCGTTCCCTTTTCCAACAACAATACCTTTAGGCCGACCCGAGCACAATGAAGGGCAGCCATGGATCCCGACGGTCCTGCGCCAGACACTATGATATCGTACACTACCCCCACCACTCACGTAAGGAAATAAATAGAAATGGAAAGTGTTTGCGAGATCAATCAGCGCTTCCTCTTTCTCCCGTCAGCTACCGCCTCGGCCACAATCAGCCCTATAAGTCCCATGAAGGGCAATAAGACAGTCAGGCCGATATTAGCTGGTATGGCATTGATGGCCCCTTGGTTGGCAGTCAGTACATTAATCGTCTGATCGGCGAACTGCCAGCTGCCAGGCTGTGGATTGTTCTCTATGAGCCATAATGTCGGTGCTGTTCCGGTCGTCACACCCTTTTGGAATCCTAGTACCACGAGGATATCAGGAATGCCGTCGCCATTGAAATCTCCAATCTGCACCTGAACAGTACTATACGAACCGTCTGCAACATTGGCTGCTATGTTCGGAGTATAAACTGGCACTTGCGTGAAGTCGCTGCCGCCAGCATTCTGTGCGAATATATAGACCGTATACCTCGCACCTCCTGCCCCAGAAGCCATTTCGGTCGTGCCTACTACAATGTCTGGCAGGCCATCAGGCTTGTGGTTCAAACTCCACTGGCTACCGATGTCCCCGACTGCTATTGATGTCACATAATTGCCTGCAGGCAAATCACTCAGATACTTCTCGATCTTCCCCCCAACTCCATTGGAGTTGGACCAAGTCACCTTTGGAGAGTATTGCTTGATTCCGAGATAATTTACGCATAGCGTATTGCGTGCTGTGTCCGTTGAGCTGTGGTTGTTGTCCACTACGCGGACATAATAGACCGAGTTGGTTGTATAGTCCAGATTGAAATTGATAGTCTGCTGTACTGTGCTTGACAAGGTAGCCAAATCGAACCACGTCGTGTTATCTGGCGAATATTGCAGCTGGAACGACTCGTTGTTACTCAGGCATTTATAATTCATGGTTAGGAGTTCCAACGGCTGGGTTGAATCATTTGGAATCACCCAGGTCCAATCCAGTACTGTGGTGTTCACGTAATAAGCCTCTATCCACATCGAATCGAACCGAATCGTGCCACTTCCACCACCGTTATTGAGGAAGTTTATGTCCAGACTCCTTAGGGCGGCCCAAGTATTCGCGCCATGTGCCAACAAATCAAAGGTAGCAATATAATTTGTATGTGTGTTCTTGGGCACTATGCCGGTTGAGGCGAAAGTCACGCCATTATTCAAGGAGTATAGAATGGCAGCAGTTCCAGTGTAAGAGGAATCAGCTGTGAATTTCACCCTCAACACCGCGCTGGACAATTGTTTGGTTTGATACGAAGCATTGGCCAGGAATGACGCGACGTACATGGTCTGAGTTGGTGCGATATTATAGTTCTGGCCATCCGTATCGCTTGCAAGATAAGCAATATTCTGGCCGACAGTCGTGTCGTTGACGCCTTTCTGGTCTGGCACCTCTTTGTCAATTGGATAATTCCAATTGACCTCGGTAAGATTCTCCCATTTGTTATCTATTGCAATTAAATTGGCCATTGTTCCTTTGGCCGATCCAGTAATCCCTGGACCGGTGGCAAATTCCTTGTTTGGATACCAATAGACTCCGCCCCCGGTAATCGGAGTGGTGTAGAACACTGCTACCTCGTTCGACGAGCTGCTCGTCCGAATAATGTCTGGGTACCCATTGCCATCCATGTCGGCCACTCTTACACGAACCGTCTTGCCGACGTGATCCCATGGGTTCGTCCCCGGAACCGTTGGAGCGATCCTAAGCAATGAGCCTGGCCCAAACACTTTGGAGTTGTCTCCCGCGGCAGAAGCGGCCTGGCTTAGCCATACGTTCGTGGTCCCATTCTCGTATACACCGACGATGTCATCATAGCCATCCTGGTTGAAATCGCCAGCTGCGAGATCCATCACCGCGCCGTTGGAGTTCGAGTTGGAAGTGTTCGCCGCGATCCAGGTATTGGTACCGTAGAGCTGGGTCCGTTGCCAACTGGGTCCCCAATAAACATATACGCCTCTATTGAAGAACATCGGGAAATTATGGCTTGGGCTATCCGCACCACCGTTGCTTGTGGCATCGTTGAAGATCACCACGTGCGTGTAGGAAACCACGATATCCGTCTGACCGTCACCATTGAAATCTCCCGTGGCCATGGCTTCTGCAATCTCGTTAACCGAATAATATGTGCCTGTATGGGTCCCGGCACCATTCGGTTCGTACGCACTGTAGTAGTTTGAATATAGGGAAGTGTCCTCGTCCCTGTTGCCATTGGGAGCCCCCCCGGTTATGTATGCCGCCCCTCCTGCAGTCTGCTGACCCCCCAGTGCATCAAACCCAGATGCGATTAGGTAGGGTGTCGACCAAGCAGAGCCATCGATCTTCTGGTTTCTGAACCAAGCAACACCCACGGAGGGATCCTGATAAGTAACAATTACGTCCTTCTTGCCATCGTTGTCGATGTCGGCAGTGGCTAGACCGATCGGACCATTGTATGTATCACCAGAGATGGTCGTGGTCTGCCATTGGTCCCTTCGGTCGGCTGTGGCGCTATACCACAGAATCTGATTATTTGAATACGATGCGCCCGTAGCACTCCATGTGTAAGTGCCAGACCCGACACTCGCAACGATATCATCTATACTAGCTGGGGCGGTAATGTTAATCTGCGTGGTTAATGAATAGTATATCTCACCGGTAGGTGGACCATGATCAGAGATCGTGCTCACAGTCAGGGTATAGGCGTTCTTATTTGGTAGCCACCATCCTTGATATGCATCCACCGGAATGAAATACACCGTGTATGCTATTCCAGACCCTTGCACAGTATCAGCTATGCGCCCCACTCCAGTGCTATTGGTCTTGAACAACTGACTGATTGGTGGAGTACCATAATTCGCCGTGTGCTGGGTGGTATAAGGGATGAAGGAAGAAGGGAGGGTATTTACGATATATCTCCCGGAGTAATCGCTCACCTTAATTGCCCCGATATTAACCGTGCTCATCGATGGATCGACATCCTTCATGAGTACCCTGATGTAAAGGCGGTCGGTCACGTAGAAATTGCCATTCGTATTCTCCAAATTTCCTGATGTCAGGTTGCCTTTCAAAACCTGCAACTGTGGATAATTGGCACCTTGGATCGAAATATGATCGACAATATTGATGTTGGTACCCATCGTGTCCTTCAACAATATCTGGAATGGGAATACCAATGGCGAACCAAGGTCTGGTGCATTGAAAATATAGACATAGCGATAGAATGTACCATATATGCCACCATAGACAAAGGCTCCATCTTTTGTAGGAGGTGCCATTGGATTTCCAGTCAAAGGCTGGAGCATTGTAAAGTTGTTGGTAAGGCCGAGATTCGTGAGTGCAGTGCTATAAATCTCAATCATCACTTGCTGTTGTGGGGCAAATACCCTGGTGATTTCATAAGTGGAAGCGTCCCGTATATAATAGAAGGTTGTCCCAACCATGCTTCCGCTAGGTCCTCCAGCCTCTCCACCGCTGGAATCAGGAGGATAAGTACCGTTCACAAAATAGGAGCTGTAATTATTATATGGCCCATATTGATTGGTTCCCCCTCCGCCCTTATACAGGATGCTCAGCGTGATCCTTCCGATGGCTTGGTGATTGCTCTTGTCCGTGGCGTTGACTACAACTATCTTTCCATTCCAACTCAAATCGGCAACGGCTGGGCTGACAACAGTGAAGACCCCGTCATTATTGGAGTCTGTCATTTTCAACGATGACCAACTTGGGTTAATCGATGATGCGTCCAGATAGACACTATTCGTCCTAAGATCGTTATTGGGGTCTGTCACAGTCGCATAATAGAAGAATGCGTCGCCAGCATAGGTTGGTGACGGCGTGGTGCCTCTAGCACCTATGATCGGTGGCGAGGGATTGTTCAGCGATCCGCCGCCGTTAAGCGTTACCGTGTAAACTTCAGAATTCTTTACAGTATCTGTGATCATTAGCGATAATTTAGCCTTATTTGGATCCTTTCCAACCGGGAAGGCCGATGTAATGTTTACATGCCACACCTCACCGGTGGTCCAAGAAGTTCCGATACTTGGAACGCTGTCCGTTATCTTATATTTCAATAAGGTCGTATCATTTACCCAGATGTAGATCCCAGTGGCCTCGTTCTTCAACTCTTGGCCACCTTTATCGGAGACGCTGATACTGGCCCACCCCCCAGTCGATGGCGAGTAGCCCATGTTCAAATTGGAGGTCATGTCCGCATAAGCGTGCTCCTGCGGCGTCGGCATCGCGGTCACGAACCACATTATGCTCGAGAATAGGGTGACTGTGATGCCGAGGATTAGGATGTTTCCGATAATCTCTGAAACACCGTGCTTGTTCCACCTAGCCTTTCTCTTGATATTGCTCATGAGGATCCTCCATTACATGGGTAGGCTGCGCTCAGCTTATTCAGAGTTACCACTACCTCATTATATAAGAATTAGGTGGTAATTACCTAGTTTCGAACTACCTCTTTTGCATATATGGCACGATCGTAATCACCATTGAGTTACAAGCGAAATTGCGTGTTCTTTTTCGGAGGACTTTGCCTATGCCATCTGAGTTTGGGTCAGAAAAGTAGATATGGTTCGCAAAGTGCTGAGTGCTTGGATGCCTCAAATCGCCCCCCGAGATCGGGTATTGCTTCACCTTCTGGACGCGCGAGGCCATCGCCTGCCCGACCACCCTTCATCGCAGATGACCCCAGAGGGAGTCTCGGCCGCATTGAGCATGAACAGAACGCATATCACCAGGGTCCTCAAGCCATTGTTGGATGATGGCCAGGTCGAATCAAAGAAAGGGCATGTGACCGGACGCGACCGCAAGCTGACGTATTACGCCCTGACAGAGACCGGACTCGCCAAAGCGACGGAGATCTTACGAAGCTTCGGGGATGAGAACGTCGAGCTTATCGACGCCTCCGGCTCAAGGAAGATGACGAAGGTTCGTGACGCCCTCAAGCAATACCCCGAGCTTGGAAGACTTACGCTCATAGACGCGGTTCAAGAAGGGACGGTTCTCAAGGCTCCGGGAGAACGCTTTGTTCAAACGAACGCGAAGGTCGAAAACGTGGAGCAACTAGAGAGGGAGCGCCAGATCGAGCGGGTGGGAGCGTTCCTCAATTCCTCGTCGACCCTCCTGGTGATAATTGCCTCATATGGCTATGGCTCATCGTCGTTGTTGAAGCACGCGGCATTGGAATTATGGAAAGGCCCCCTTTTCTGGTTCGATCTTGAAACCGATGGTTCGGCGAAGAGCGTCAAGGATTCGTTGGACCGGTTCGCCAAGCGATTGGAATGCGACGATTGGACTGGTCTGATCGAACGAGAGGCATTGCTATGTTTCGACAATTACCACATCGCTGAGGAACCGCTTGTCGACCTCCTCATTGAGCTTGTTAAGGGCCTCCGCTCCGGAAAGACCAAGATTGCGGTGGCAATGAGGGGGGAGACCCCATCATATAATCGGTTCTACCAACGACAAGACATCGAGGACGGGACGGCGATCGAGATCCCCTTGACGCGATTCGAGGAAACGACGGTCAGGAAGATATTGGGCAACGACATCGATGATGAGGCGTTCCAATTGATCCATATGCTAACGCGCGGACAGCCTCTCGCCTTGGCACTCCTGAAGACAGGCGATGTGGAAGGGCTCAAGAAGATACGCTTGAGCGAGGAGGTCCGGTTCCTGATGTACCTGAGAGATAGGAAGAAGGGCAGCAAGCCTTCGAAGGACCAGATGCCGCGTTAGAGTTCCCGCTCAAATGAAGCCAATCAGAATTCAATCCCTGCGCGGGCCAGCACACCTGCTTCGTAAGGGTGCTTGATCATGCGCATCTCCGTGACCAGGTCCGCCTCGTCGATGAACAGCTTTGGCGCGTTCCGGCCGGTCAGTACCACCTCGACTTCCTGAGCCCGAGAGCGGACCACCTCCATCACTTCCTCCGGCCTTACGATCCCGAAGTAAGCGACGACGTTCACCTCGTCCAGTATCACCACGTCATACTTCTTGCCGGATAGGGCTTGCTTTGCCTTCCGGAGCCCTTGCTTCGCAAGGCGCACGTCCTCCGGAGTATGTTTCCCTTTAATGATGAGCTGATCGCGACCATATTGGAAGAGATCGATGCCAGATAGCTTTCGTATGGCCGATATCTCTCCGTACTCATCTCCCATCTTCATGAATTGGATGACCGCCACTCGCAACCCCCGCCCCCAAGCGCGGAGCGCCAGTCCAAGCGCGGCGGTGGTTTTCCCTTTGCCGTTGCCGGTATAGACCTGGATCAAACCGAGTCCTGACGATTTGGGGCACATCGATGTAAGTATGGTATCATCCTCCAAAAAACCTGTTGCACTCGATTTAATAGCCTCAAACAGTATCGACGGGCGATGATGGAGATCGAAGTGAAGGTGCCAATGCCGGATGCGGAGCGGGTGAGGAGTCGAGTCTTAGAGCTTGGTGGCAGGGACTTTGGTTGCTCCGTCCAGGTCGATGAGTATTATGCCCATCCTTCCAGGGATTTCGCCATCACCGACGAGGCGCTGCGCCTTCGAACGGAGAATGACTTGACGGTGATCACTTACAAAGGACCTAAGCTTGACCGGGAGACGAAGACCCGGGAGGAGTTCGAGGTCTCGGTCGCCAATCATGCCACGATGGCATCGATCCTGGGCCGGTTAGGTTTTAGGCCAGTCATCAAGATATCGAAAAGAAGGCAGGTCTTTGGCTTGAAAGGGATCACGGTCTGCTTCGATTCGGTCAAAGGGCTCGGCGACTTCATCGAGCTCGAGGTCGACAGTGACGATGTCGAAGCAGGCAAGAAGGCCATCTTCTCCTTGATGCAAGAGATCGGGATATCGGGGAATGAGAGACATTCATACCTTGAGCTATTGATGGAAAAAGCTAGCTCTGATGCCAAGGAATGAATTCGGTCTTGGGATAGTCGCCCTGCTGTGAGACCTGATTACAGATTCTTTATCTTCTCGACTATGAACTCCTTTATCTTTGGGTCGTCCGGGATAGTGACCGACTTCTTGAAGCGTTCGCTCCCATCTGGGAGGTAGTAGCCGCGAGAAAGAGAGATGAACTCGTTCTCGCCCTCCGGAGTGATTGCCTTCTTTCGAGCGACTTCGATGAAGTTGTTCCGTCCGAAGGGGATCTTCTCAGAGCTTATGGTTACAAAATCCGGTTTCTTGCCCTTTGCGTCTTCGTCCATTGCAATGCCTCCTAAAGCGGCAATCTCCTGAAAAAGCTGGTAGATAGTTAAAAGTATCTACAGCAATGAGCTTTCTGGATTCGCTGATCTTCTAAAACATCCAGCAAGGAAGCCCCGTCACTCAAATGGTATCGTTGTCGAAGGATAGATATAGCCATTTTAGGATGGATGGGCAATGACTCAGGAGGGTGGAACGCCACCAACCCCATCGATTTCCCGGTTCTGCACTAATTGTGGGACGGGCGTCGATGAACAGTCCCGGTTCTGCTCCAATTGCGGAGCTCCAATAGGGGTGCAACCGCAGCCTGCCCCTTCGGCGCCCTATTATCCACCTCAGCCTTATCCGCTTTATCCCCCCCAATCGAGACCATCTCACGAAACGTTCAAGGAGTTCGGTAGAGGGATCGCTTCAATCGCTTTGGTCTTGCTGGTATTGGACCTTGTACTGAACATAGCGATTATGATCTGGGGGGGTAGCGTGGTCTTGCCAATTGCATTGAACCCCGCGCAAGGGACTTCGCTGTTCCTCATCATTCCGTGGACGGACCCACTGCTGACGATATTGAACCTCACGGGCGTTGCGTTCGGAGTCTACTACGTCCTGTTGGTGATCGCAATAACCGCTTCGTTCGTCTGGTTGGTCTGGAAGAGCAAAGTCACATTCAAGGACGAGATCTCGTTCCGACCCTTGAGGTTCGGACACAGCCCGCTGTATATCGTCGGCACGATCTTCTTCGCGGTCCTGGCTTTTGATACCCTCTATGCCATCTTCCTTCAGCTGATCGGCGTGCAGGTCATCACTCCGGATTTCCCCGGTTTGGAGGTCTGGCAATTGCTGCAAAGCCTTGCAGCCGCATCCGTATGGGAAGAGCTGATCACACGAGTGCTGTACATCGGCGTGCCTCTGTTGGTACTCGACCTGCTTAGCAAGAAGATGAAGGACCCTAAGCGCTACTTGCTTGGCGGCGGTTTCAAGATGGGCGCCAAGGAGCTCGCCCTCTTGTGGATATCCTCCGGGCTGTTCGCCTATGGCCATATCGTCTCATGGGATGCATGGAAGATCATCCCGGCATGGATAGCTGGCCTTGCGTTCGGATATCTGTTCTTGCATATCGGCTTGTACGCAAGCATAGTGCTGCATTTCTCATTTGACTATCTTTCGGTGCCAATTGACCTGACGTCCAGCTTGCTTGTCGTTCTCACCATCGGGTTGATCGCGCTGTTCTGGGAGATAATCGGCGGAGTTTACTTGGTGGTCTACATCCGCAAGATGATCCTCTTCCTCATCGGCGCGGAAAAGAGGCCCAAGCCGCAGATCGTAACCGCGTATCCGTCTACAAACCAGCAAGGGAACGCCCCGTTCGGATACCAGGGACAGAAGACCATGCAGGGAGGACTGCCGCCTCAAACAGCACCGCCCGGCGATGCGCTGCAGAGATCGCCCTATGCCAGAAATCAGCCAGGGCAGGGATTCTTCTCGTGCAAATATTGTGGCTGGACCGAGGCTCGCTTCCGCGACGGCCAACTGGAATGCGCCCGATGCGGCAAGCGTAACTAGAGATCAGAGCGTGGAAAGCAGGCTCTGTAGCCTATCGCGTGAGATCGCGCCGTCGGTCAGGTTCCGTGCCTCGATGACATATCTGCCCTCATAGCCAGAAAGTCCCAGCAACACTTTCTTGAAGTCAATGTTGCCTTCGCCGATTGGTAGGTGCGCGTCCCGATCGCCGAGATTGTCGTGGATGTGAACGTTGATCACCCGGTCCTTGTGGCGGAGGAAGTCGTCGATCGTGCCGGCAGTGTTCGCATGGCCGATGTCCAGGCAGATGCCGATATCCAAGCCATCCAGCAAAGGCAGGAGTTCAGCGGGGCTGCGGCCCATCATTATCATTCCCATGTTAGGCATGTTCTCCAAAGCCACCCTGACCGCGTTGTCCTGGGCGACTTCCTCTATCACCGCCAATGACTCTCTGGTCATCTTGCTGACCGCGGGCTTGTCCAGCATCCCCAGTGGACCGTAGAATCCGGGGTGGATGGTGCAGAGATCGATGTCCATTCGGCCGGCCGCCTGCAACGTCTCGCATATCTCTTGGACGGACAGCTCCCTGGCGCGAGGGTTCAATGAGCCGATGTTGATGTCGCTGAGGGGCGCGTGAACGGAGAAATCGATATCGAATGATGATGTGGCATCAACGAATTCCTTCTCGATATCAGGCAGGTAATGCTTGCCCTCGGCCACTATCTCCCATGCCGTGAACTTTTGGCTGACCGAAGCTAAGGCAGTCTCGAAATCGATTAATGAAAGTGCTGGCACGGAAATTGCTATCATGACATGACCTCCTCGCCGTTGACTGTTACCGGAGCTACCTCATCGATGAGGTGATCCAGATCATCATCCTCAATGGTCACTTCTATACTCCCGAGCGGCAGCTTCTCCTCCACGTAACTGACCTTGCCGATGAAGGCAACCTGCTTATTGACCATGAAGCTTGTGACATTGCCCTGTTTCCCATGCATGAGTATGCGACGGGTGGCATCGATGATCCGATTAGTTCGGATCAGCTCTTTGAATCTCACCAGCGATACGGTCTTGGCTTCGATCGAACCGTTCTTTTCCTCGATCAGGCTATCTGGAAATAGATTCAGGATCGCCTTGCGGACCTTCCCGGCGTCCTCGGTCGGCAGACACGGCGCGTTGATGGAGATCAAAGGCATTGGGTCGCGATTATAAACGAAGTATTTAAAAGAAGACGCCCTGATGACTCGCGAACGATGAGAAACAAGGTTCTGGAGGCATTGTGCGAGGAGGGCATTTTCCTGGCCCCAGAGGCAGCTGACTTCGTCCTGAACCAAGATAATCCGCTAAGCTACGTCAGAACGGCGATCGATGGCATGCCCCAACTTCCTTTGGTGATCACGCTCCAGGACCTTCGCGACGTTTTCTGCGAAAAGGGAGATTCCAGGATCTGCCCAGCAACTTCCGCTCCCGAGCCGCGAAAACTGATTCGGGGGGAGGTCAGGGTCCTCAAGGACATTACTGGCAACTCGACCTG
>PNBI01000153.1 GCA_003135935.1 Methanomassiliicoccaceae archaeon | reverse complement strand
GTTCAGAAGCACCCATTTAAGGTTGCTCACCATCCAATCGACAACCACCTGATCATGCTTGGTCATCAGGCTCATTTTCTCTTCGGGGACGTCAGAAAGCTCGGTCAGGTTGGAGGAGCCCCAGAGAATTATGCTGGCCTGGGCCCGCTTATGCAAAGCCAACTCCACCTCACTGTAAGTTTTCATGGTCGCTTCATTGGTGTCCTTGAGGTAGGCCCGGTAAACCTTCTGCCCCATCGAGGTGAGAAGCGGAATTCCACCTTTCTCATAGACTTTCTTGATAAGTATGCCCATCATCTCATCCGGCACATCCCGGTAGTTGATGACCACTACCTCGCCTTCCTTCAGCGAGATGGAATAATTGACCAGCACGTCGGCGAGCTTTCCCCATCTAGGATCGGACATAGGGAAAATAGGCCCTTGCTGTTATTTAAAATAAGGATCATCAGTTGGTTCAGGGTCAAGGCTCGAAGCCCATCTCCAGTATGCGGAGCTTGCCTCGGCTGCGTTCCAGGAAGCGGTACACTGTGGCATGCTCTGAACCCCGGAGCAACATGTCGATCGCCTTCCTCGCGACCTCGACCGCTTCCACCTGCCCGATGAGGCCGACCGTGCTTCCATATACTGACATGTTTACGCCGGCCAGATCCTCGATGATGCGGCGGGTCTTCCCTTCGGTTCCAATGAGCCTCGCCCTCTGGCGATTGAGATGGTCCACTTTTCCGCCGACATAATCCTTCATGTCGATGATCTCCAGGTACTCCGAGTCATCGAACAAACGGTAGGCGTGCTGCGGCGAGAAGCCTCGGCCGATCGCCTTTACGACATCGATCGCCTTCAGACCGGCCAGGGGATCATACTGCTCCTCTTCCAGGACCATCACCTCGCCCTCGGAGTCGATCTGCAGCTTCACTCCCAGTCTTTCCTCGATATATGCCTTGGTGATCCCATCGGTGCCGATCAGCACAGCCACCCGATCCTTGGGGATCCTCACTGCCTTCATTTCTTTCCCCCCTTGGCCTTCTTGACTTCTCTCTTCTTCTTGACTTGGATCATGACCTCTTCGGTCGTCTTGATCTTGACATCCAGCGAGCGGAAGTAGCGGTTGATGTTCTCTATATCCCGCTTAAGATAGTCATCGGCGTTCGGATGCTCGGTCGTGAGCGCCTGGCCGACGTCGATTATGACCGGTCCAGCTTCTTCCATCAGGATGTTGTACTCGCTTAGGTCGCCGTGCACCAGCTCCGCCTTCTGATAGGCGAGCCTGATGTATTTGAGGATAATCTTGTAGGTAGCCATAGGATCTTCCAGCAGGACGTTCCTCAGCATGGGGGCGGGCATCTGCTCGGTGCCGATGTACTCCATCAACAGCAGGTTCTGATAGAACTTGATCGGCTCGGGCACCCGGACCTTTGCCTTCTGCAGTCGCAGCAGATTGCGGTACTCCTTCGTCGCCCAGGCCAGGATGACCTTCCGGCGATTTCCGGTGATCCCATGGAACCTCGGGTCGGCCTCGATGTAGCGGGCGATCCGCTTGAACGTGGCGTTCGAGGTTCGATAGATCTTGAGTGCGAACCTCTTGTCCTCCTTTGACGTCACGCGGAAGATGTTCGCCTCCTTGCCAGTGGAGATAGGAAAATCGATCGATTCGATCAGGCCTTCGGTCATCAGCTTGTAGATGGCCAGCATCGCCCGACGGTCGAAGACCTCGTCCATCGTCTTTCGATCTTGGTCCTCTCTCGCACCGTACTCCTTAGCTTTTAGCTTCTGAACTGCATGTTCGATCACTGCGTAGGGGTTGTCTTGTTGGTTGCGGGGCATTCTGGCCTCGTTGTCGATTAGAACACGTCCAGGCTCTTGGGCAGCACTTTCTTGCGGCTCAGGTAGCTGGCCTGCGTCTTGGTGTAACGGTAAAGGATGTCCGCCTTATCGTCCTGGAAGTCCCAGGGCTTGATGATGACCAGGTCGCCTTCGCGGATCCACATGCGCTTGCGGATCTTGCCGGGGATGCGTCCCATGCGGGCCTTTCCGTCAGCGCACATTATCTTGATGCGGGAGGCGCCCAGCAGCTGGTCAGCGATGCCGAACATCTCGCCCTCCTTCTTGTTGGGGTAGGGCGTGCGGAGGATCTCCTCCTCCGGGTTTGTCTCGTTGGGACGGTTGAAGGTATCTGGACTCAAACTGAACCTCCGTGAGGTTAAGTTCCTCAAGAATCAATGCGATATATAAACGATGTGGTTATCATCCAAGTCTTATCTTTTCAATGGGAGCGATGCCAGTTATCGGAATTAGGGATGCGTTAACGCGATCATGGTCTCCATGCGACTTATGTGAACGTCTTGAAGTGCGAGCCCGATCGAACTATCGATGATGGGCACGATGCTTCACAGTTGGCTTGTGGCCACGACTTATTTCCTGTTGGAAAAGAACCGCTTTACTTAGATATTAAGGGGTGAGCAGGGATAGTTTTTCTCAATGTCATTGGGCGAAAGGACTCGGGTCCTGATGATCGATGACGAATCGGACCTGCTCGAAGTCTCTAAAATCTTCTTCGAAGACGGGAACCTCATCAAAGTCGATGCGTCAGAGTCGGCGGTGGAGGCGTTGCGCATCCAGGACATTCAAAAATATGCTGCCATCATCTGCGACTACCAGATGCCAGAGATGACGGGATCGAATTCCTTAAGCGAATGCGCGAACTTCTCATCGACGTGCCATTCATCCTCTTCACCGGGCGAAGTAGGGAGGATGTCGCTATCATGGCCCTCAAAACGCGTGAGCGGACTTCCATCTCAAGAAAGGAACGGATGCGAAGGCACAGTATGCTGTGTTGAGCAGCTTCATCGACCATGCCGTCTCTCGTTACATGGCGACAGAGGCCATCGAGCACAACCTCAGGCGATTCCAGAGGTTGGTGGAGGACATGGCCGACGTGGTCGAGGTGGTGGACTCCGATCACGTGATCCGCTACGCCAATCCTGCGGTGGAACGCCACATAGGACGGAAGCCGGAGGAGTTCATCGGGACCAAGATGCAAGCGCATCTGGAAGAGCACGAGCGGCTCGAAGGTATCAGAACTCGCTGTTGGAGGGGAAATTGGAGAAGGCCAAGGTGCTCGTCAAGGCCAGGCACGTCGGCGGATCGGTCCGTCTGCTGGACGCGACGATCACCAGGTTCATCAATGGGAGGCGTGGACCTGAGCTGATAGTCAATGCGAAGGTGGTCAACGAGGAACCGGCGAGCAAAGGAGCGGATTCGCCGCCCTGATAACCTAATGCTTCCCTGCCAGCTTGTACATGCATGTCGACGGCCGGACCGACCCGCAATACGACTCTATCAGCCCGGTCGCCAAAAGCGATTCGAGGACAGAAGCCGTATGATGCGGGCTGTCGCCGATCGCGATCACCTGGTCGTGGGTAAGTTCCTTGGCACCAAGGGCGTTGAGGATTCTTGCTGCGAGCTCATCATCGTTCAGGTCCTTGATGGCTTTAGGTTCCTTCATGACTGTCCATTTGCAATCTCTCCGCTTGCTTAAGGTTCTTATGACACGTTTCGCTGCTTCGTGATCTGATTATGTCACATGCAGAGCCGTCTCATGGCCTTCCTATCTTTGATCGAGGTTTGTCTCTCGAAAATGAGTGCTCGATGGCGAGCGCTAACGTTTAAGTACGTTTTCCGGCATCAACGCGACAGGCGAGGCTCCCGTAGTGTAGCGGCCAATCATGAAGCCCTTTCGAGGCTTCGACCCGGGTTCGAATCCCGGCGGGAGCACCTTATTTGCCCGCAAATTATAAGTAGCCAGACTTTAATTCATATTCGTGCAAGAAAATCAAAAACCACTCCGCGGTCGGCCTAACCAAGGAAAGACCCAGACGATAAAGGAGCGGAAAGTCGATGTTTATCTGCCGACTCATGAGCTAGTTGAGGATTGGAAGAAGGCGGCCGAGTCTGCTGGGCACCCACTTTCCAAGTATGTTTTCGAAGTCGTGGAGCGTCATAGGCGCAATGTTCCTGGGACATCAGAGCTGAGCAAGGAAGCCGCCAAGAAGATGGAGGAGATGGAGTCAGAACTGGCTTCTCTTCGGTCCAAGTATAACACGCTTGATATGGCGTTCAAACGGGTCGACGCCGAGAAAGCCGAAATGTCTACCGAGTACAGCAAGGCCCTTCTGAACGCTGTGGATTCGGATCTCGTCAAAGACCTGGTTCGTGTTTTTGTTAGCGATCCTGGTCAAACACTGACCTTCAACGAAATCATAAAGAGGATGGGCATCGACGAATACGATTACGATCGGCTTACCAAATGGTCATTCGCCAAGGATTTCCTCTCTTATGTTGGGGTATTAGAACATGTTGGAATGACAGGAATGAGGTGGAAGCATCCGGATATGCGAGGAAAAACCAAGCCATAAACCAGAAGAATGGCATCCAAGTCCCGAGCACGCGAGCATCTTGGAGGAATTCAGGGCCGATTGCGAGCGCAGGGGCATGAGCCACAGCTCCACTATCAGCTATCAGTCTTCGATCCGTCTTTTCTTCAAATTCTTGGAAGACCGTAATGTCGCAATTGCCGATGTGGATAAGGAGACTTTGAAAGCCTTCATTGACCACCTCAAGGACGAACGAGGGGTGTGCTACAAGACCATGGGTTACCAATTCTCGGCTCTGGCGGCGTTCTATGACTGGATGGTATTTGAAGAAAAACTCAAAGTCAATCCGGTCATCCCAGTAAGAACACGCTATCTCAAGCGGTACAAAGGGGGCGCTGGATTCGAGGAGGAAGGCCGGAAGCTGATAACGGTAGAAGAAATGGCCAAGTTGGTGAGATTTATCCTTCCTGCCCGTGATAGGGCGATCGTAATAACCCTCGCTAAGACTGGGGTCCGACGCGGGGAGCTGGTGAGGTTGGACGTTGACGATGTCAACATGGAGAAGATGAGCATCAAACTGAAGCCAACCGCAAAGCGGTCCAACCGGCTGGTATTCTTTGATGAGGAGGCGAGGAAGCTTCTGTCCGACTGGCTCATCATGCGGAGATCGTTTGCCAGAGCCGATTGCCCGGCACTATTCATTACCGATACGGGTGGCAGGATCAACAAGAATCACGTTTACGATATAGTGGTCAGGAATGCAGAGCGAGTAGGTCTGCATATTCCAACCTCGGAAAAGCTGGAGGACCGCTTTACTCCTCATTGCTGTCGTCACTGGTTCACGACGCATCTCATGAGAGCTGGAATGCCAAGGGAGCATGTACAGGAGCTTCGAGGAGATGCTCGGCCTGATGCGATTGACATATACTATCATATCGATCCAGAGGAGCTCAGAAAGTCATATCTTGCATTTATGCCCAAACTCGGATTATGAGCTAAATGCGAAGGAGGCCAATTGTTCCATCACCATTCCCAGCTAGAGCAATTTCAGACAGTCATAGTATAGAAGTGCGGGGAGAGGGTCGGCATAATTGCGAGCACTGATTCGATTTACCACAAGGAGAAAAGCAAAAAGGCAGGCAACGGGCAATTCTGAGTAGCAGGGGAAAGGGATAGGATAATCTCCTCTAGAAATTTACGCTGAGGAAGGTCATACGGTAAGTGAGAAGAAGAAACAGACCTCGTAGCTATGATAGAATTAGGGGAAAGTTGGAACGGATATCGGCATCAGAGATGGGTTTGGCCGGCATGAGGACATCTTACGATAAAGCCATTTATCGACAAGGCTTATAACGTCCCTGGTCGGACCTATGGTGGAAGAGTTGAAGAAGGTGATATTGGAGCAAATTTTAACCAAGCCGAAGGAACTTTCACCAGAGCAGAAAAAGGCGGTGATTGCCAAAGCGAGGCAAGTGAAAATTGTCGCTGGTGCTGGTGCTGGGAAGACTGAGACCCTAACCAGAAGGATTGTTTATCTTTTGCTTATCGATGAAGTGCAACCCTCCGAGATTGTAGCTTTCACATTTACTGAGAAAGCGGCCCAAAACCTCAAAGAGCGCATTTACCAACGTGTTGAGCAGATATCTGGTACCGAATCTATCGCAAGACTGGGGGAGATGTTCATTGGAACTATCCATAGCTATGCAAAGAGGATTCTCGACGACCACTTCAATACTGGCAAAAATGGGCTACTAGATGAGAATAAGGAGATCGCATTCCTAATGAGACATGGCTGGCAGCTTCATCTTGATAGCTTTGGCAAGAACTACATCGATGGATGCTTGAACTTTCTCAGAACAGTGAACATGGTCTGGGATGAGATGCTCGATATGGAAGATGTGAAAAGACGGGCTCCTGAGTTTCACGATGCCATGACGAAGTACCTACATCTCCTGAACGAACACAATCAATTCACATTTGGTCGATTGATGCACCTGGCCGCAATCAGGTTGAGGGAAAAACCAGAAGTTTTGAGTTACGTCAAACACCTAATCGTGGACGAATACCAAGATATCAACCAGGCTCAATCAGTATTTATAGAGACCATCGGAAGGTCATCTAACCTTTTCATTGTGGGTGATCCAAGACAGAGCATCTACCAATGGCGTGGCTCGAACGAGCAGTTCTTTTCGAAGTTCGTAGAAGACTTCACGGACGTCCAAGAATTCACCATCACAGAGAACCGTCGAAGCACCGAGCTGATTGTTAAGAACGCCAATAGATTTGCTGAGAGCTTCGAATCAATGAATTACGATCCTATGGAAGCGATACGTAAGGAAGGCGGTTATCTTGGTGTTGCAGAGAATCACCACCCGTCGGACGAAGCTCATTGGATCGTCGATCAGATCGAGCAATTAGTGAATGAGAACGGTTTGGCCTTCTCAGACATTGGTGTCTTGATGAGGAGCATCAGTACCTCGGGTGGGCCAATCCTCGATGAGATGCGCAGGCGGAGAATCCCATATATCGTCGGGGGAAATCTCGGCCTGTTCCGGAGGGATGAAGCTCAAGCAGCTGGTAGGATATTCGCATGGTTCGGGGACGATGGATTCTGGGTAGAGAATCCATGGCGGTGGCATGAGCAGGTTACTGGAGAAGAACTTCTTGACTCCGCGTTAGCGCACTGGTCCAATGCCATCGGTGGAAGAATTCCTGAGGATGCTAGAGAGAAACTTCGGGAGCTGAAACACGATATTCATGATGAGAAGAAGCCACGCAACTTTACGGACATTTTCAACCGCGTCCTCGAAGTGCTGGGTTATCATTTCCTAAACCATGAGGACCGCAACGACGCGACCGTCATGGCGAATCTTGGGCGCTTCAACGAGCTACTCACGGATTATGAGGTGGCGAATAGGCTTGGTGGGCGTCAACCCTCTTGGAAACGCGATCTAAAAGGGTTATGCTGGTACATGAACAGCTATGCGATCCAGGCCTATGAGGAGGGGACATCGGAGGATATGCACGGGGTGAACGCCGTGCAAGTAATGACGGTCCATCAAGCGAAGGGGTTGGAATGGCCAGTGGTGTTCGTGACCTCGATGGTCGAAAGGCGTTTCCCATCATCCAAGGTTGGAAGCGAGCAGAATTGGTGCGGTGTCCCAAGAACCATGTTCAATGCCGCTAGGTACGCAGGAAGCATAGAGGATGAACGGAGACTATTTTATGTCGCCATCACCAGAGCTCGGGACGCGCTGATCGTGAGCTACTTCCGCCAGAAGACCAATAACGTCCGTCGAAGCGAATTCGTCGACGCCATGATGCTCGGCTCCTTCGCACCAGTTGGCGATCATGCGAATCTGCCTAAGCTTGTCGTGAATAGTCAGGCAGTCGAGGAGGAGATGCACACCTTCTCAGCCGGGGAAATAATAACCTACGAAAAGTGTCCTTACATGTACCTCTTAGGTAATGTATGGGGTTACCAACCTGGGTTGAACGAGGCGATCGGATATGGTAATAGCCTACACCATTGCCTTAGAAGGGCCTCCGAGCTTGTTAAGAAGGAAGGGCTCAACCCATCCAGCGCAGTAGCGACCGCAGTGGAGGATGATTTCTTTATCCCATATGCAGGTGGCGATGTGTTCAAGGATTTCAAGAATAGTGCCTTGGAGACCCTCGTTACTTTCGCCGAAAAGTATTCTGACGACTTCGGTAGGATTGAGGAAGTGGAATATAGACTTGAATTCCCAATCCAAGGTGCGACGATTACTGGACGGGTAGATGTGATCCTGAGGGAGGGAGTTGGGTTAGAGGTTCGCGACTACAAGACCTCGGAGGAGGCCAGGTCTTTCGAGGAGACGTCCGTGCAGGTACGGCTATATACTCTCGGCCTCAATGGGCTGGGCAGGATCGTGGAAAAGGGTTCGATCGCCTATCTTGAGGAGGCCGATGTGAAGGATGTGCCAGTCCTGGAGGGCGATTTGGAATTAGTCCGTATTCAGGCAGAAAGAATAGTTGAGTGCATCAAAGGATCCAAATTCAAGCCTCGCCCGGGTGAGTGGTGCGGTGGTTGCGATCGAAAACCGATATGCCGCTGGAGTGGTGAAAATGAGCAATAATACAGCCGATGAAAGTCGCGAACGCCTAGTGAAGCTCCTAAGGGATCTATTCCAGTTTGATGTGGCCGACCTGGACTTCGGCATTTACAAGATAATGAACCAAAGGCGAGAGGAGATCGAGAAATTCATCGAGCGTGACCTCATCTCTAAGACTGAGACGGCATTCCGACAGTACCTTGGGACATCTACTGATGTTCTGAAGGCAGTGCTGGAAGAGATGAAGGTAGGGATCAACAAAGACTTCGGTGCGGGAACCGTTGGAGAGAACGGGGAAATCACGAAAAACAAAGATTCTCCAAAGATAATTGAGTACCTTGCAAAAAAAGAGGAGTTAAGGACGGCCGAGCTAACAACTGGCCAAATCAAGGACGTTTATAATCATGTTTACGAGTTCTTCAGCCGCTATTTCGACAAGGGGGACTTTTTTTCGAAGAGGCGCTATGGCGGGAAGGACAAGTACGTCATCCCATACAACGGCGAGGAGGTCATGCTCCACTGGACGAACAAGGACCAGTACTACGTTAAGACTGGGGAGCACTTCACCAACTATGAGTTCAAGATGGATGACTGGACATTGCGGTTCGTTCTGGTTCATGTGGAAGTGGAGCAGAACAATTTGAAGGGCAAGGATCGTTTTTTCACTCTCTCAGAGAAGACGGCTCCGGAGATTGATGAGAATAAGAGAGTTCTCACGATTTCCTTCCAGTACCGCGAATTGACCGATGAGGAAGACAAAAGGCTTACCAAAGGAAAAAGGCAAGAGCAACTCACAAAAGCAACACTGGAGAAGATACTTAAATCCGTCGCGGGGAGTCCGGTGAAACCGATCCTTCTTAAACTCGTCCCCATGGGGGAAGAAGCGTCGAAGAAGTTCATCGAGAAGCACCTGGACATGTACGTGAAGAAGAACACGACCGACTACTTCATTCACAAGGACTTGAAAGGATTTCTGACCCGCGAGCTGGACTTCTTCATCAAGAACGAAATAATACAGGTGGACGAACTCGTCGACATGAGCGAAGGCGCCATTAGGCAGAACATGGCCCGGGTGAAGGCAATTTACGGGATATGCACCCCGATTATCGAGTTCCTGGGGCAGATTGAGGATTTCCAGAAGATGCTCTTTGAGAAGAAGAAGTTCGTACTTCGTACCGAGTATTGCATGACGTTGGATCATGTCCCCAAAGAGTTGTATCCGGAGATTGCTGCGAATAGGGCGCAAGTGGCGGAGTGGAAGCGGTTGTTTAATCTCGATGAATACACGAAGAATAAATTGCGTAACTCCATCGGAAAAGACAC
>PNBI01000043.1 GCA_003135935.1 Methanomassiliicoccaceae archaeon | reverse complement strand
GTCTGTCCGGATTTGAACCGGAGACTCGTGGTCCCGAACCGCGAAGTTTGACCAAGCTAGCCCACAGACCCATGGGATATTCGGCTTAATATGGTCGGAATATAAAAACATCTCTCTATCCTGGTGTTGGCTCAAAGCTTCTCGGCTCACTGCCTCGCACCCTTGGGCATTTTCCAATGTCCGAGTTGAATAATAATCATAAGTGAGGATGATTGTGGATCAATTCTAGGTCCATAGAACAAATCGCCGTTAGCTCTCCGATCTGCTTGTCTGCAATATTGACAAAGCTTCCTCGTCGCTGACGTCGTTCCAATGCTCGTAGGCCTCAGCAACCGCGAACACCGGTCCGGAGCGGATGTTCAGCACGTACACCTCGTCCGCTTCCTGGAGCATCATCTCCGCTCCCCTTTCAGATGCGGTCGGTACAGCCACGATCACTTTGCTCGCCCCTCGTTCCCGAGCGAATCTGATGACAGCGAGCATGGTATATCCCGATGCCAAGCCGTCATCCACAATTATTACTATTTTCCGCTTCAGGTCTGGATACGGTTGGTTCTGCCTGAAGATCTCCTCCCTCCAGCGTACGCTCTGCCTCGCTTTCAGTACCTGCTTCTCGATGACATCCTGGGTTAGCCTCGCGTCCTTGATCAGGTCATCGTTCAGCACCAATACGTCATCCGGACCGATCGCCCCGAAGCCAGCCTCCGGCTCATCAGGCAGCTGGACCTTGCGTGCAATGGCGACGTCGAGCCTGAGGGACAGCAGGCGCGCCATCTCCTTCGCTACCGGGACGCCTCCTGCCGGGATCGCCAGGATGTAGGCATTGCTGCCGCCATATTCCCTCAGCATCTCCGCTAGCAGGATTCCAGCATCCCTGCGATCACGGAACACATGCTCCCGGTCGCGCAATCCCAGTTCCTCGCTCACCTGGTTCAATCGACGTCCCCATTTATTCAGCAAGAATTCGATATTTAATGAGTTCGGGCGAAACATCAACCGCCGACATGACTCATACCAGTCGTCTTGCCTATTCGGCCGAAGTCGCGGAACGTCGTATGCCTTATACGACATATTTAAATAAGGAAATTCTTCTCCACAGCATATGCGGGAGCAGCTCCGGGAGAAGATGGCCGGCGAGATAACGCTATCGAGCGACTCGGGCCGGACGATACGCAAGTGGCGAGAGGAGTTCGGCGCCTCGCAGCAGGAGCTGGCGCGTCGATTGGGAGTCACCCCTTCGGTCATCTCCGATTATGAATCGGGGCGAAGGAAGTCGCCCGGGATCGTGGTCGTGCGCAAGATCATCGACGGGCTGTTGGACATCGATCAGGCCAACGGCGGGACGGTCATCAAACGCTACAACCTGGCCGAACGGTCGGAATGCATTATCTCCATCAAGGAGTTCAAGCATTCCATCTCTGCATTGGATTTCGTCGAGGCCATCGAGGGCAAGAACCTGGCGAAGCAGGTTCCATTGGACCGGGACATCCATGGGTTCACAGTCATAGATTCGATGAAGGCGATCACCTCGCTCAGCTCCACTGACTATCTGAAGATCTACGGTTGGAGCTCGGAGCGAGCGCTCATTTTCATAGGGGTGAGGTTCGGCAGGAGCCCAATGATCGCGATACGAGCGCATCCGCTCAAGCCGGCCATGGTCTGCTATCATAAGCCAGAGCATGTCGATGACCTTGCAGTGCGTTTGGCGACTCTTGAATCGATCCCTCTGATCAGGACTGATATTTCATTGCCGGCGCTGGTGGAGCGCCTGGAAAGGATGGAGTGAGACAATGCAAGTTGGTATCGTTAGCTATGGTGCTTACGTTCCGCACTACCGCATCACGCCGCAGGAGATCGGGCGGGTCTGGGGCGCGGACGGCGACCTGATGTCGAAGAACCTGCTGATCTACAGCAAGTCAGTGCCGTCGCCCGACGAGGACGTGATCACGATTTCGGTGGAAGCGGCCCGAGCCATGATGAAGCGGACGAAGGTCGACCCAAGGCTCATTGGCGCCTTGTACGTCGGGTCGGAGAGCCACCCTTACGCGGTGAAGCCGACTGGCACCATAGTATGCGAGGCCATCCGCACCAGTCCCAATATCACGGTGGCGGACTACGAGTTCGCCTGCAAGGCTGGAACGGCAGCGATACAGACATGCATGGGCCTGGTCGGCTCAGGCATGGTAAGGTATGGCGTCGCCATCGGCGCCGATACCTCACAGGGGGCACCCGGTGACCCGTTGGAATATTCCGCCTCCGCCGGCGGTGCCGCCTATCTCATCGGTTCCGAGGAAATGATAGCCACCTTGAACCATACTTTCTCCTACACCACTGACACGCCTGACTTCTGGCGCCGGGAAGGCCAGCCTTATCCGAGCCATGGAGGTCGCTTCACTGGCGAGCCGGCCTACTTCAAACANNGAGCTTGGCCGAGACCAAGCCGACCGATTATACCTACGCGGTATTCCACCAGCCCAACGGCAAGTTCCCGGCGCGGGTGGCGAAGATGCTGGGCTTCACCGACAAGCAGATCGAGGTCGGCCTGCTCACACCTCAGATCGGGAACACCTATTCCGGGGCGGTGCCATTGGGGTTGGCGGCGATCCTGGATGTTGCACAGCCGGGGGAGAGGATATTCGTCGTCGCCTATGGATCGGGAGCCGGGGCTGACGGCTTTGATATCACCGTGACGGACAACATCACGAGTTACGATCGAAAAGCAGCACCGCTGGTCAGGGAACTAATGGCGAACAAGAAGATGATCGACTACGCGACCTACGCGAAGTTCCGCGGCAAGATCCGCATGCAGGAGGGCGAGGTATCATGAGGGAAGTGGCGATCATAGGGGTCGGCGATACCAAATTCGGCGAGCTCTGGGACATGGGATTCCGCGACATCGGTATCGCGGCCGGTCTTGCAGCTGTCCAGGACGCCAACCTTGCGGCCGAGGAGATCGACGCGCTCTACGTCGGCAACATGTCCGCCGGCCGTTTTATCGAGCAGGAGCATGTGGCGGCGCTGATAGCCGACTATTCCGGCTTGGCCCGTGACAACATCCCCGCCACGCGCATCGAGGCGGCCGGGGCATCGGGCGGCCTGGCGCTCAGGCAAGGGTATCTAGCCGTCGCCTCGGGAATGCATGATCTGGTCGTGGTCGGCGGCGCGGAGAAGATGACCGATGTCGGCGACACGATGGCGGCCGAGATCCAATCCTCTTCGACGGACCAGCAATGGGAGGTCACATTCGGGGCCACATTCCCGGCGCTGCATGCCATGATCGCTCGCAGGCACATGCATGAATATGGGACGACACGCGAGCAGCTGGCCTCCGTGGCAGTGTTAAACCACTTGCATGGCTCGATGAACCCGAAGGCCCAGTTCCAAAGGGCGATCGACCTGAAGACGGTGCTCAACGCCCCGCCGGTGGCGGAGCCTTTGGGCATGTTCGATTGCGCTCCGAGCTCCGATGGGGCCGCAGCGGTCGTGCTATGCGCCATGGAGAAGGCGCACAATCATACCGATAAGCCGATCAGGATACTCGCTTCGGCACAAGCTTCAGATACTCTGGCTTTGCATGCTCGCTCGAGCATCACCTCATTCCAAGCGACCAAAGTCGCTGCGCAGCGCGCCTTCAAACAGGCCCGGCTGGAGCCGAAGGACATCCAGGTGGCGGAAGTGCATGACAACTTCACAATTTCGGAGTTGCTGGCGATAGAGGACTTGGGCTTCTTCCCCAAGGGGGAGGGGGGAAAGGCAGTGGTCGATGGCCAGGTTGGGATCGGCGGCAGGGTGGCGGTGAACACCTCAGGCGGTCTGAAGGCCCGAGGCGATCCCATCGGAGCGACAGGGGTGGCGCAGGTGGTCGAGATCGTAAGCCAGCTGCGCGGAACCGCTGGCAAGAGGCAGGTTGCCGGAGCCAAATATGGCCTAGCGCAGAACGTCGGCGGGACAGGGGCAACGGTCGTAGTGACCATTCTGGGGGCTACCTGATGTCGACCGCAAGGCTCTGGAGGGAGAACCCCTCAAGGTATAACCTGGCTGCCTCGAAATGCGGAGTGTGTGGCAAGGTCTTCTTCCCGCCACGCAACGTTTGCTCGACCTGCCATCGCAAGTCCATTGGCAAAATGGAGCAGTTGCTGCTCAGCGGCGAGGGCGAGGTCTACTCGTATTCGATCGTGCACGATGCCCCGAGCCAATTCGAGATGCTCAAGCCCTATGTGCTGGCGATGGTCCGAATGAACGAGGGCGTGATGCTCACTTCGCAACTGATCGACGCCTACCCGAAGGAAGTCGTCATCGGGATGAAGGTCAGAACCACGCTTCGCAAGGTCGGAGAGGACGGTCCGGCAGGCGTGATATACTACGGCTACAAGTTCACACCCATGACCGATGGACCGCCCAGCCCATGATCCATGGAGCCTATCAGCGGCTCCGTCCAAATAAGGCTCGCTAGGAACTACTGGCAGCATGAAGAAGATCCGATCTCGGATCAACTGACGTTCACGTCGAAGCTCGACTCGAAGCCTACTGGGTCGTTGGACAGTACCGGTCTGCATTCCAGTCCTAGAACGACGTGGAGGGCGCCCTCCTTCTTCGGCAGGACCTCGATCTGCATCGATCCGGTCTCGCCCCCGCGCAGCTTCGGCAGCGATACCAGACCTCTCGCATCCAGGTCGCCCATGATGGTGATGTTCACTTCCCGGGCCATCGCCTTGGCCTTGTTGGTGTAGCGCATGGTCGCCTTCGACCATTGCCCCAGCACCATCTTGTCAACGAAATCGATGTCCAATTGGATGTCGGGCATGTAGTCCTCCACCGCCCGCTCCGCCGCTGCCAATGCCTCCTTCATCTTGGTCAATGCGGCGGCATGGTCCGTGCCCTTGGTCGTTTCCGCTGAACGATATAGGGCGATCGATTCCTTCAGCTCGATGCCGTTCTTGCGCGCCTTGTCAATGCGCGCTTCCACATTGTTGCGCATGTCCACGTAGGCTCGTTGCGTGTCCAGCGCCACGCCGACGTGCGTTTCCGCCCCTTGCAGGTCCAACCAGGCCTGGCGCAGGTCCCCGAGCTTGGCAGCGTTGTCCGCCTTAGCTATGAAATCGTGAGAGGCGGAGACGTCCGCGCCTGTGGTCCGCGCTTGGTCCATCTTGCCCTGGATGAACTTCTTCTTCTCCTCTATCTGATTGGCCAGGAGAGAGTGCATCGCTTCCAACGATTCCCTGAGGATCGGTAGGTCGACCTGCCTGCCTTCCTTTCTGGCGGCGTGCCAGCCATTGGCCTTGCTCGGGATGGCCTTCTGCTCCACTTTCATTTCCTCCGCTAGGGCCATGGCCGCATTCAACTGTCGGGTCAATTCCGACGTGGCCCGGGTCACTGCCTCTTGCAGCGCTGCCTTCGCGCGCCGGGTATGCAGCGTCGCCAGCTCGTAATCCGAGGCGTCAAGATTCCGCCTTGCCTGCTCGGCGATGTCCCTCACCCGCTTGATCGCCTTGACATCTTCCAGCGCCTCTGCCGCCTTGATCAAGTCGTCCAATTCCGCGGCACGTCGGATGAACATACCGCTCTGTTCCTTCAGATCGTCCGCCCCTTTGGCGGCGAGCGCGAACGCCTCCCCGAAGGAGCCCTCATCGAACTTGGATTTCGCCTGGAGGATTATCTGCTCGATCGGGGCGGTGGTGAGCCCCTTGCTCTTCGCCTCAGAGATCCTGACCTCCAGGTCCCTGAGGCTGCGAGCGGTAAGGTCTTTCTGCTCCTTCACTTTGGTGAGCTCCAGCTCGACGTTCTTCACCAATGCGGAGGCTTCCCGGAAGCGCTTCGCCTCCAATCGCTTGTCCACCTCTGAGCGCACCTTCAGCGCCGATTCAAGGTCCGGCCCTTCCAGTGCCAGATTGTGATAGGTAAGTTCCAACTTCCTCAGCTGCTCCTGCACCAGCCCTTCGGCCGCTTGCGCCGCCTGGTCGCCGGCCTTCTTGGCGAGCTCGTGCGCGATGCCGTGTCGCCCCAGCTTGGAATAGTTGGCAGCCTGCTTGAGCAGCTCCTGGGCGGCGGTGGTGTTGACCCCGAACTCCTGGGCGTCAGTGACGATCGCCTGTGATTCGGTGATGGTCATCTCGGAACGGTTGCTCATGAGCAGCACTTGGTCGAGCTCGCTCTTCGTCAGCTCGATCGCCCTGAGCGCGTCATACACACGACGCTCCTCAAGCAAGGACTCGGCCTTCGCAAGTATCTGCTGTGCCCCGGTCACGTCCGAACCGCTCTCCTTTGCTCTCAGCAATAGGCCGCGGGCCTGCTCCATCTCCTTCTCCGCTCCTCTGACCAGGACGTTGAAGATGGCCCGTTCCGCCTCACGCGAGGTGGTCATCACGGGAAGCCATTCCTTCCGCTCCAGCATGGCCTCGGCTAAGTGGATGCTCTCTTCTACCGCGGAGGCATCGAAGCCGAGCCGCTTGGCCACTTGAAGCAGGTCCTGGACCGCGGCCACTCGCTTGGGAGCCGCGTATGGCGCGACCAGCTTCTCGCCTTCAACGAAGGCCTTTGCCGCCGCCGGGAAGGCCTCCTCGTAACGGCCAGATTCGAATAGTCTCTTTGCCACCCCTAGCAGCTCGATCACCTGCGAGGTGTCCAATTGGTTCGCCTCCCCTTCTTTGAGCAAGGCGGTGATTTCCAGGATGCGATCATAAAGTCGGACGTATGAGTTCGTGAGCCGCTCCAGAGTGGTCTCGGCCTCCCTCAGCAGGGCGTAGCTCCGTTCCAGGTCGGCTTGGGTCAGCGCTCTGGTGGACTCTTCGGTCATCCGGTCTGCCTGCAGCACCTCCACACCATCCCTCCGGGCGGATGATACCGCTCGGGAGAGCTGCGTCAATCTGCGGGTCAGCTCGTCCCTGACGATGCTCTGCACATATTGGAGCACCTCGGTTGTCAGCGCAAGGGAATCGGAGGTCGCCCCACCGCGACGCAGGTCGTCTGCCCGGGCGAGCTTCTCATTCAGCATGCTGCTCTCGCATCCGAAGTCCTTGGCTATAGCCAGCAGATGTTTCGTTACCTCCATCTGCCTGTCCAGTGCCTTGATTTCATCCCTGCGGACCGTCTTCAGCGAGCCAGAGGCGAGCTCGTATGCCTTATACGAATTCCCCGCCTTGAGAGCCTCGTTCGCCTGGTCGAGGGCGGTCCGATAAGCGGAAATGTCGATCGGCCCGCTGTAGCTTTCGAAGGTGCGGACCGCCTCAGCCAATGTCCTTTCAGCGATCAGCTGGGTCTTGGAATCTACTTTGGAGATCACCTCGTCGACCGCTGTCCTCGCACCTGAGTAATGATTGGACTTCACCAGGGCGACGATTTCCTCCAATGCCGCACTTTCCAAGGAGACATCGGCTCCCATCTTCAGCCCCGAGGTGACGCGCATCTCGGCGCGCATGATGTCCCCTCCCAAATTGGACTGCACGGCAGAATGCACCCGGTCCTGCGCTTCGCGAAGGGTGGCCACCGCCGACTTGAAGTCGCGCTTGATCGTCTGCTTCCTCGAGCTCTCCAGCAACCGCTTCGTGCCTTGGATGTCCACCTGCAGGCCGGTCGCTTCCAGGAGGAGGACCTTGGTTCGGGCCAGCTCGGCCTCCACCTCTCGATATCCTTCCAAGGCTTTCTCCAACAGGTTCTCCGCTGCCGCCATCGTGGCGGCAGCTTTGGAGAAGTCTCCTTGCACCAGCGTTTGTCGCGCCTCTTTGAACTTGTCGAAGATCGCGGTGGTGTCGGTGCCGGTCTTCTTGGCGATCATGAGTCGGTCTCGCAATCCCGAGATCAAGCGGAGCAACTGCTCCGTCTCCAGGCTTTTGATGCTCGATTCCAGAGTCCTCCAGGCCTCCAGCGCCTCGTTGAGCTTGTCCGAGCGCGCCAGCTCTCTGCCTCTCGCCACCTCGTTGGACATTTGGAGGATGTCGGTGCCATATCCCTTGAGGACGGTGGCACGCTGCTTCATGCTATCGTACTTCTGGAAAAGTCCTTGAGCGATCGCCGCCTTGGCCTCCTTGTCGGCCGTCCTCAGCCGCTCGAACGCGGCCTCGAACTCTTGCGCCTCCATCGCCTGTCTGGACCTCTTGATGGATTCGTCCGCCTTCGCCAGGCTCTGCCCCAGCTCAGTGACATTCTCAGCCAGCTCTCCGTAGAGGGCGATGCGGGCATCGAAATCTCTCTGAAGGGCATCGTGCACTGCGGCCAGGCTTTCGTTCAATTTGGCAACTGCCTCTGCATGGTCGCCCTTGTCGAGGAATTGGCGGGACTGTGCCAGCAGGGTCTTCTCTGCCCCGAGCGTGATAGAGTTCCTTTCCGCCAATAATATCAAGGATTGCGCCAAGGACAACCTATCAGCTTCCTTGGCATTGGTGAACCGCTCCGAAGCGTCCCATAGCTCCCTTGCCTTGGCCAGGGCCGCTTCCATAGCACCCTCGTTCAATAAGCCTTGGGCCTTCTCTGCCGAGGCCAGGAGTTCCGCGGGGACTTCCTTCGCCTCGAATAAATGCAGCAAAGTTAGGCTGGAATCGATGATGGACCCGACCTTGTTCTTCTTGGACCTCTCTGCCGCCTCTAGAGCCTTGGCGGCCAGTCCCAGAGCTTCCTTGTAATCTTTCTGCTGATTGGCCTGCCGGCTCTCTTCCAGCAACTTCTCCGCTTCGGCCGTCTGGGCGTCGAACGACTTCGCGGCGATGATGGCTTTCTCTGACTCCGCCATCTTTTCTTCCGCCTCCTTGCGGTTGCGCGCCGCTTCCTTGGTGCGCTGCTCCAGTTGCTTGGTCAGCTGCAACTGTTTCAGGTAGTCGCCTGTCACTCTTTCTCGCCTCGGCCGATCGCTCCCATCAGTTCCAGATGTATATTGAAACTGAGATTATATGGCATGTAGGGCTTATAGCTTGCGGACCGGGTATCCATCTAGGCCGATTCATCTCTTGAGAATGTCGACGAAAGCGATCCGTTCCAGGACAAGGTCGCTGGCCCGGTCCGGACCGAGGGCGTCGATCTCTTTCCGCTCCACCCCAAAGCGCAGGGCCTTCTCCACAGAGGCATCGAGCACCGAATCGTCCCGCACGAGGTTGAGCGCGCTCAGGGCGTCCTCGGTGCTGGGGCCGAATAGCACCAATGCCACGCGCTCCGTCCCGGCCTTGATCCCCATTTTCTCCTGCGCTTTGGATATCTGCCTCTCTCCCGATGCATAGAGCAGGCATTCCATGGTGATGTTGTTGCAGGCGCTCATCAGCTGGTCGAAGGAACGGAATGCATGCTCCACCGCGCTTTGGAGGTGTTCCACCCCGCAGATCAGGTCGGCGTTCAGCGCCAGGACCGAGCCCTCCGGTAGCAGCTGCAAACGCTCCACCGCCTTCCTCGGGTCATCGATCAAACCCCTCGCACCGATGATCTGGAAATCTGACATGCTGGCCTTCGAACCACGTCGGGATATTTATTAGTTCCTCGTTCGTCATCCGTTAGGATCGGTGGCTCGCCGGTCAAGGAGGGCACGAAAGCTTTATCAAAGACCATCGTGGTAAACTGGCCAGTCACAATCATCTCACGGTGCAACAAATGTCAATTGACAGAGTCGAGGTCATCGCCCCTGCCACCATCGCCAACCTGGGCTCAGGGTTCGATGTGTTCGGGATCGCGCTAAAGGAACCTTACGACGTCATCGGCGCCAAGCGTGTAAGCGAGCCTGGGGTCAGGATCGTTGATGTAACTGGTGTTGGGGCGAACCGGGTCGCTTTGGACACCAAGCGCAACACCGCGTCCGTCGCCGCGTCGGAAGTGCTCAAGAGGGGCAATGCGGAATTCGGCTTGGACATCAGCATCAGGAAGGGGGTGCGGCCGTGCAGTGGCATGGGTTCATCCGGCGCATCGGCTGCCGGGGGAGCATTCGCCGCCAACCTATTGCTGGACAAGCAGATGTCATTGAGCGATCTGGCGATATGCGCCGCCCTCGGTGAGCAGGCTTCCTCTGGCACCCTGCACGCGGACAACGTCGCTCCTTCTTTGTATGGCGGTTTCACGATCATCCGCTCATATGATCCATTGGAAGTGGTCAACGTCGCTCCACCGGCCAGCCTCGGGATCGTGGCTGCTCTGCCGGACATCATGGTGTCTACGAAGGATGCTAGGGGCCTCCTGCCCAAGAGCGTGGAGATGAGGAAGCTGGTGCATACCGTGGGCCAAGCATCCTCGTTGGCCGTGGGGATGAGCAGAGGTGACGTCCAGCTCATCGGTCGAAGTGTATCGGACGTTATTATAGAACCAGTCAGGGCGCCGCTCGTGCCCCATCTCAAGGAGGCGGAGGCGGCAGCGATGAAGGCGGGGGCCGTAGCGTCTTTCCTGGGAGGGTCGGGACCTTGCGTGGCGTCCTTCTTCGACCTTTCGATATTGGACGGGAAGGCGATCGGGGAAGCGGTCCGCCGGGTCTTCGAATCGAAAGGGGTCAAAGTCGATGTCTGGGTCGACGGTTGGGGCAAAGGGTGCAGGAGGGTCTGAATGTCATACATCGTCAAATGCTTCGAATGCGGAAGGAAGGTGACGGACGGACTTCTGGACAGCTGTCCGAAATGCGGCGGCCTGCTGACCGTTGAAATGGACCTCTCTCCACTGGTACGAAAGGAACTCAAGGACCTGCGAAAAGAGCCATTGGGCGTTTGGCGCTATGCGCCGTTCCTTCCGGTGGACCGACGCAAGGCGGTGAGCTTGCTGGAAGGAGGCACGCCACTCTACCATTGCAAGGGCTTAGGCAAGAAGCTAGGAATGAAGGATCTGAGGGTCAAGTATGAGGGTGCCAACCCCACCGGTTCGTTCAAAGACCGTGGGATGACGGTCGGAGTATCGAGAGCAGTCGAGCTGGGATGCAAGGTAGTGGGATGCGCCTCCACCGGTAACACCTCCGCTTCGCTCGCTGCATATGCGGCCAAGGCCGGCCTGGGATGCGTGGTGCTGTTGCCATCAGGCAAAGTGGCGCTTGGCAAGCTGGCCCAAGCGATGTTCTATGGTGCCAAGGTCATCACCATCGATGGCAACTTCGATGAGGCGCTGGACATCGTGAGGCAACTGGCGAAGGAAGGGGAACTCTATTTGCTGAACTCCATCAATCCGTTCCGTCCAGAAGGGCAAAAGACGGTTGTCTTCGAAATATTGGATCAGTTGGATCTGCATGTCCCTGACCTGATCGTACTGCCGGTGGGGAACGCCGCCAACATCTGGGCGGTTTACAAGGGGCTTACCGAGTTCCGCGATCTAGGTTGGATCGACAAGATGCCGCGTTTGGTCGGCGTCCAAGCTTCAGGTTCCAACCCGATCTTCAAAGCGTTCCAGGAGGGGAAACGAGACTTCAAGCCGGTGGAGCATCCCGAGACCGTGGCAACGGCCATACGCATCGGCAATCCTGCCAGTGGGCGGAAGGCGTTGAAGGCCATATACGATACCGATGGCGTCGCCGTCGAGGTTACCGACGAGGAGATCCTCGCCGGACAGAAGCTGCTCGGCCGAACCGAGGGTGTTGGCGTGGAGCCGGCCTCAGCGGCATCGATAGCCGGGGTCATGAAGCTGCGCCAAAGCGGGGAAATCGCAGCTGACGAAAGGGTAGTGTGCATCTGCACCGGCAATCTGCTGAAAGACCCGGACACGATAATCAAGAATTCAGGCGAGATCCTGAAGAGCAAGGCAACAATGGAAGCGGTCAAAAGACTGATGGCGCAATGAGCCTGGCTTCGTTATGAAAATCGATGGCAAGTAGATTCTCTGATCGCCTGAAATTCGGATTTGAGTGTCGGGCGGGACCATGGTCATGCTAAGTGACAAATTGAATCGGAAAAGTATTCTTACCTCCATCATAATCTTCATTAGGCCATCTTCGATTGTCAAACATATGCCTTCAATGAAGGAAAGGTCATGGCCCAAGCCGTCCAAGGAATCTATCGAGCTGCTCGATCGGCACGTTTCTCGGTTCGCGGCTGAGAGGAGGCAGATGTTCGGCTTCCCTTGTTATTTCGTGAACGGCAATATGTTTGCTGGGACCTTTTCCAACGCCCTATTCGCTCGCCTCTCGGAGAAAGACAGGGAGAAATTCGACAGGGAGGGTCTGGGGAGTATATTCGAACCTGTTCAGGGGCGTAAGATGATGGAATATCGAGTCCTATCGGAGAAGGTGCTGGAGAATCAACGGTCTCTCGATTCATGGCTGGAAAGTTCCTATGCTTACGTTTCCTCCTTGAAGCCAAAGAGGAAATCCTAGTCGGAAAGTCTGGAATCTGACGAGAGGCTCATCATAGGTACAAATGGCTGATATCAGCCATTTCGCAAATCGCCACTCACTAGCAAACAGATTTATCCATTCAGATGGATGCATACCCCNNTACCCCTTACATGGCATCTGCTCCGAGCCCCAAGCGTCCCAGGTACCGCACCTACGTGGACGGATTCGACGAAAACCTCAACGGTGGCATACCGCAGGGTCATATCGTGATCGTTGCTGGGGCCGCGGGGACGATGAAGTCGTCGCTTGCCTATCATATATTGTTCATGAACGCTAAGCGGGACGGCGTGAACGGGCTGTACATTTCGTTGGAACAAAGTCGTCCAAGCCTAACCCGGCAGATGGAGAACCTTGGGTTGAAAGGGGAGACCTTGGGCAATGTGGAGGTGCTCGACCTGGGGGAGATCAGGCGCAAGAGCGAGGGCGCGCAATTTATGGACACCTTCCGCTTCGCTATCAGCGAGACGAAGAAGCGCTTCAACTATGACCTCCTGGTAATCGATTCGATTGGCGCCCTGGAGATGATCGCCAACATGCCTAGGCCGCGCGAAGAGTACTTCAGGCTTTTCGAATGGCTGCGGTCCCTGGACATCACCGTCCTGGTGATCAGCGAGATGCCGGTCGGAGCCTTCACTTCCTACGGTATGCACGACACGGACTTCCTGGCCGACGGGATCGTTCACCTGAAGATGGTCGAGGTGTCCGAAACGGAAGTGCAGCGTCGCTTGCGCTGCGTCAAGATGCGAGAGACGGATCATTCGAACAACTACTTCTCGTTCTTCCGCAACGAGCGAGGCTTCGCCGTGACCAGGGCGATCACCGACTTCTAGAAGTCGATCAATTTGCGCTGTCCGGCTTGGGATTTTGGTTCCTTCTCCACTCTTGCTTCGATCTTCGTAGCCTCGGCCTTCCCCTCGCTCTCCGGCCTCTTTCTTTGCCGCACATCCCCGACCTGTTGCTTTAGGTTCAGAGCCAAAATATCCCCTATCTTCGGGATGCGGGCCAACTTGCCTAGCTCAAGTTCTCTCACATCATCCAGCGTCTTGACGCCGTTATCGAACAGGGAACGCGCCCGGGCTCGGCCAACCCCTCGGAGCTTGACCAGGTCCAGCAGCTCCCGGCGCACCCCGTAGCGCACCCGCGTCATCAACTCGGTCAAGGGCGGATATGCTTCCCGATTGAAGATGTTGGATAGCTCTCGCATGGAATATAGCAGCCATTCGCCGATCTCCACCTTGTTATGCAGATCGCCTGGACCGATGGTGTACTTCTCCAGCAGAGCTTCCTCCTCCAGCTCCTGCAGCCAATCGTCGAGCACGCAGGCCGTCTTCACTTCGGCCAAGAAGAACTCGTACTCCTCCAGATCGGTGGGGATGGAGAGCAGCAGCTCTGCGGAGCGTTGGTTGACCTTCGCTTCTAGCCAATCGTTGTCAGTGCGGCGGAGGTAAAGCGGCAGCATGTCCGGCGTAGCGCTGATCGCATGGAGGAATCCAAACTCGCCGTCCTTGGTCGGGTCGAAGGCGCGCAGTGCATCCCGGAGCTTGACCGCTGTCATCGGATCGATGTAGAGATCCGAGACTCTCTTGCCATAGAACGTGGCGCGCAGGTGTCCGTCCTCGACCAGCATTCCCTCCGCTACCAGGAACTCGAGGACGTTGTCGGTGGCATCCTCCAGCCCGATCAACGAGGTCTGGTGCGCATAGAAGGTCGAATCAAGGAAGTCCATCAACCCCTCCTTTGACGAAACGGTATCGGTGGCGATGGTCGCGAGGATGTGCGATCTTAGAACGCCCTCTGAGCCCAGCTTGGAATAGATTTCCTCCGTCTCGCCCAGCAGGTAGTTCTCAAAAAGGAAATCGCTCTCCGCTTCGCTCTTGGCGATGAGGATCGCCTCCCCGTACTTGTCGTACCGCGGTCTGCCGGCCCGGCCGCACATCTGCTTGATCTCCAGCACCGGGATGGAGACGTTCCCCACCCCGTTCTCATAGCGGTGCACTTCTCGGATTATCACTCTCCTGGCAGGCAGGTTGATGCCCGCCGCCAGCGTCGGTGTCGCCACAATGACCTTGATCTTGCCCTTCTTGAACGCCTGCTCGACGCTCTTGCGTTGCTCGTTCGAAAGCCCGGCGTGATGGAATGCCACACCTCGGTGCACGCAGGAACGCAGCCGTTTGCCGATCGAGGTCGGCTCGCCCTCGTCGACCAGCAAGCTCTCCTCGTCCTCGATCGTCACCTTCTCATGGATGATCTCTCGCATCCGGGTCGCCAGTCCAGCGGCCACTGTTTCCGTGGAGCGTCTGGTGTTCACGAAGACCAGGCATTGCCCACCTCCCTTGATGCTGTCCTTTGCCAGGCTCCAGATGGGGTCGCGAACGTCCTCCAACTCCAGCTTGGAGTTGTCCGTGAACCGGACCTCGCCGTCGAGATAGACCCCTTCCTTTAGAGGGGTCGGCCGCCATTCGGAGGAGATATGTTCCGCCTCCAGCCACTCGGCCAACTGCTTGGAGTTCTTGACCGTGGCGGAGAGCGCGATGACCTGGAGGTCAGGGTTGAACTTCCGGAACTTGGTCAGAGTGATCTCGAGCGTCGGGCCCCTCTCCGGGTCGTGGATCAGGTGGACCTCATCAGCCACCACCAGAGAAATCTTTTGGAGCCAGGAGCTTCGATGCCTGAGGAGCGAATCGGCCTTCTCGGACGTGGCGACGATGATATCGAACTTCTCCAGCGCCGGGTCGGGGGAATCGAAATCGCCGACCGACACGCCGGTGCGGACCCCCAAGGACTCGAACCGCTTGAGGTCCTCGTACTTTTCCGCCGCGAGCGCCCTTAAAGGCACGATATACAATGCTTTCCCGCCCCGCTCGAGCACGTGTTTCAGGGCAGCAAGGTACGCGACCAGCGACTTCCCGCTGGCAGTGGGGACGGCCAGGAACAGGTTCTTTCCCTCTAGCGCCAATGGGATGGCCTTCTCCTGTGGGGGGTATAACGTTTCTATCCCATCCTGCTTCAGGATCTCCGCCACGCCAGGGGGGAGGTCCAGCTCAGTAACCTTCAAGTCGTCCTCCCCTCCCAATATATGCAATGCGGTTTAACCCTTGCTGAATCTTGTCCTCCCCATGAATTTGATTAAATAGGGCTAGCTTCCAATCATAATCAATTTCCAGCATCTGGCTAGCTGGAATGCAGTTCGTTTAGCAGCGTACTTTCAACAATAGCCTTATTAAGTGGTTCTATTATGAGTAGAATCCAGTATTCAGGAGAACTATACATATGGGAGAAGCAGAACCAAGCCCCGCAGCGGCAATCGCCGACGTGGACGTTTGGATAGAAACCCAAGGCTTCAACACCACCGCTGACCTGAAGATCCCAGAAAAGCTTTCTGAACAGGTAATCGGTCAGGATGCGGCCGTAGAAGTCATCAAGAAAGCGGCGGAACAGAAGCGACACGTCATGCTCATCGGTGAGCCTGGCACAGGCAAGTCCATGCTGGCCCGCTCCATGACGGAGTATCTTCCCAAAGGCGACCTTCAGGATGTGATAGCCTATCACAACCCAGAGGACCCAAACGAGCCGAAGATACGCACCGTTCCAGCCGGCAAAGGAAAAGAGATCGTTGTCGCCCAGAAGCGGGAGGCGATGCAGCGCAAGCAGCAACGCTCCTCCATGATCATTATGATCGCCTTCCTGGTCGTCGGCCTATCGGTAGTGCTCTACATCCAGAGCGGCATGCAAGACCCGATGATCATCCTCTTCGGCTTGGTGCTGGCAGTAATAATCTTCTTCTTCAGCCGCTATACTGGCGGAAGACAAGAGAACATTATGGTGCCGAAGCTGCTGGTGACCCACGACAACACTGAGATGCCGCCATTCGTAGACGCCACCGGCGCCCACGCTGGCGCGTTGCTCGGGGACGTGAAGCACGATCCGTTCCAATCCGGGGGTCTGGAGACACCGGCGCACGAGCGGCTCGAGGTCGGGGCGATCCACAAGGCCTCGAAAGGCGTGCTATTTATCGATGAGATCAACATGCTGCGCATCGAATCGCAGCAGTCATTGCTATCGGCGTTGCAGGAGGGCAAGTTCTCCATTACTGGCCAAAGCGAGCGTTCCTCTGGCGCCATGGTGAAGAGCGAGGCCGTGCCCTGCGACTTCATCCTGGTATGCGCCGGGAACCTGGATGCCTTGAAGGGCATGCATCCTGCACTGAGATCCCGTATCCGTGGCTACGGCTACGAGGTCTACATGCGGTCGACCATGGACGATACCACGGAGAACCGCACCAAGCTCATACGATTCGTGGCTCAGGAGGTGTCGAAGGACAAGAAGATCCCGCACTTCGAGAAGCGCGCCGTCGGTGAGATCGTCAAGGAGGCGCAGCGCCGCGCCGGACGAAAGGGACAGCTGACACTGCGCCTTCGCGAGCTCGGTGGACTTATACGCGTCGCCGGCGACATCTCCCGTGAGGACAACAAGCAGATTGTCACCTTGGAGCATGTGATCGCGGCCAAGAAGATCGCTCGCTCGTTGGAGCAGCAGATCGCCGACCGCTACCTCGAGGCGCGGAAGGAATACCGCTCGTTCATCACCATCGGTTCGGAGATCGGTTGCGTGAACGGCCTGGCGGCATTGAATACCGAGTCGTCCATGTCAGAGTATTCTGGAATTGTGCTGCCGATCGTCGCCGAGGTGACGCCCGCTCAAGCCAAGAACGCCGGTAAGATCATCGCCACCGGCAAGCTGGGGGAGATCGCCAAAGAAGCCGTCTCGAACGTATCGGCTCTGATCAAGAAGTACACTGGGGAGGACATCTCCAACCATGACGTCCACGTGCAGTTCATCGGCACCTACGATGGAGTGGAAGGCGATTCCGCCTCGATCTCCGTCGCAACGGCGGTCATATCGGCGCTGGAAGAGGTCCCGGTGGACCAGACGGTCGCCATGACCGGATCGCTGAGCGTGCGCGGCTTGGTGCTACCAGTAGGCGGGGTTACTGCCAAGATCGAGGCTGCGGCGGAATCGGGCATCAGGAAGGTTCTCATTCCGTTGGCGAACATGAGGGACGTGGTCCTAGAGGAGAGGTACGTCGGCAAGATCGAGATCGTGCCGGTGAGCAATATGACCGAAGTACTGCAGAACGCGCTCATCGGAGGGATAAAGAAGGACAGCCTGCTGAAGAAGCTGGCCGCCCTGGTGGAACGGACCGACAAGCCGGACAAGCCACCAGTGTTCCCCAACCCGTTGCCGCTGCCACGTTAAGAAACCATCCCGTAAACGCCTTCATCCATTTTCCTATTTTCTCATACTACTGGCAAGAATAATCCTATTTTCGGATATAATCAGTTAAGGTTATCATATCAGGACTCGCTTGGGGAAGTGGGTTAACTTGAAGAGCGAAGAGACAAACGCCCTGGTGCTTGGTCGATTCCAGCCGTTCCACAAGGGGCATCTGGAAGTGATCCGGGCCATCGCCAAGGAATGGGATTCGGTCACCATCGGAATCGGCAGCGCGCAGTTCTCCCATACCTATGAGAACCCGTTCACTGCCGGCGAGAGGCACCTGATGATCTCCGGGGCGTTGAGGGAAGCTGGCATGGAGAACTACTCCATCCTGCCGATCGTGGACGTCAACCGCTACGCGGTGTGGGTCGCGCACGTTGTCTCGATGGTCCCGCCGTTCAAGGCGGTCTACAGCAACAACGCCCTCACCAAACGACTGTTCGGCGAGGCTGGCTATGAGGTCAGGGCATCACCGCTCTTCAATCGGGAAATCTATTCTGGAACGGAGATCCGCAGACGGATCGTCGTTGGGGAGAAGTGGAAGCACCTCGTCCCCAAAGCCACCGCCAAGGTCATCGAGGAGATCGATGGCTTGCAGCGGTTGAAGGACCTATGTGCCGGCGCGGCACCATTGAGGTATTCTAATGAGCCTGCAGAAGGAAGTTGGGAAGACCATTAAGGCCAAGGGGAAGACACTCGCATTGGCGGAATCGGTTACTGGTGGATTAGTCGGCAGCATGATCACTGATGTTCCAGACTCCTCAGAGTATTTCCTTGCCAGCTTGGTGGCGTATAGCAACGAAGCGAAGATGCGATTGCTGGCGGTCAACGAGACGACCTTGCAAGCTAGCGGAGCGGTTAGCGAGGAGGTCGTCAAGGAGATGGCCGAGGGCGTGCGCGGCGTGGTCGGATCTGACATCGGGGCCGCATGCACCGGTATTGCTGGGCCGAAAGGGGGGAGTGCAGCCAAGCCGGTCGGCACGGTCTGGTTCGCGGTCACGGACGGTTTCAAGCATGTGACTGAGAAAAAGGTGTTCGAGGGGGACCGCCTCGAGATCAAGAGGCAGGCAGCGGAGCGGCTCCTCAGCCTCATCATCAAATTCATCGGCAAGGAATCCTGAGCACAGAAAAGGTAGATAAGGCGATAGCACGATGCGTCACCTGTCAAGGTGCCAGGCATGCCCCCATCCAAGAACAAGATTCCCACCGGTGTGGCTGATTTCGATTCTATCATCAAAGGCGGAATGCCGGTCGGTTCGACCGTCTTGCTTCTGGGGGAACTGGGAGCAGGTCAGGTCGAGTTCGCCTACACTTCCGCTGCCAAGCTCTCCTTAGTGAAGGAGACCCCGGAATCGAGCGATTACTTCCTCGGCCACGCAGCGCGGAACGGCTACATGCCTGAGAAGATATGCTACATCACTTTCTCCCGGTCGAAGGAAGACATACTGCAGGAGATCAAGGCCTCTTTCAACCAGGACTTCTATGGGGCGTTCGAGAGGAACGTCGTTTTCAAAGATTTCTCCGGGGTGTATTTCCGCAAGACCCTGGTGCCCAAGTCCTGGGGAGGGGAGCAATCTTCCATCTTTGCCCAAGGTTCTGGCGATGAGAATCTTCTCGAGGCGTTGGTCAACTTCATGGATGAGAATGCTCCCAAGAGCCTGATCATAATCGATTCGCTGACCGACCTTGCAGTGAGCGCCAACATCGAGATCACCGATCTGGTGGCCGTGCTCCGCGGCATGCAGAGGGTCTCGAAGCGCTGGAAGGGGATCGTATACCTGATACTCACCAGGGATATCATGGAGGAGAGGAAGCAGCGCATGATCATGGACAGTGTCGATGGCGCGTTGGTCTTCGAATGGAGCAAGTTCGCTATGTCGTCGAGGAGGCAAAGGTACCTCTATGTCGAAAAGTTCATGAGCATGCTCCCCCACCTTGATAAGGAGCGCATCGCTCGATTCGCCACCATCGTTTCGGCGGAGAGCGGGCTCGTGGTCATCGATACGGAAAGGGTGGGATGAAAATGGTGGACCGGGTCAAATCGGGGATAGAAGGTCTGGATGAGATGCTGGAGGGCGGGATTCCAAAATCCCACATGGTCGTGATCATGGGCTCATTTGGTACTGGAAAGACGACCATGGGGCTTCAGTTCCTGAACCAGGGATTGAAGGAAGGGGAAAAGGGCATCTACATTTCGTTGGAGGAGGACGAGAAGTCCATCCTTGATGATGCCAAGGCTTTCGGCTGGGATCTGAAACCCCATCTGGACGCGAAGAGGATGGCTCTGGTCAAGTTGGAGCCGACCGATGCCAAGACCACCGTGACCAGGGTGGGAAAGGAGCTGCCGGATTTCATCAAGTCCTTCGGCGCCACTCGCATAGTCATCGATTCGGTGTCGCTATTGAACATGCTCTTCGAGAATGAGCATGATAAGCGGGTAATGCTCTTCAATCTCACGCAGCTCATTAAGAAGACCGGCGCGACATGCATCATGACCGCTGAAGTAAAGGACGATAACCCGTTGGCTACCAGGGACGGTCTGGCCGAATACGTGGCAGATGGAGTGATCGCGCTGCGGAACGTGGAGGTCGCCGATAAGAACGAGATGCAGCTAACGTTGCGGGTCGTCAAGATGAGGCGCATCCGGCACTCCCGCCGCATCACCCCGTACGGCATCGGTGCCAAGGGAATAGAGGTCCATGCCGGAGCGGAGTTATAAGCCCTGCCGATAAGCCATCTTTAGGTTCGAGGGGATAGCTATCATCAATGCGAGTTCCAGATGAGCACTTCTATTGCGTTTCTCTCGGGGGGACGTTCATGGACTCGGCCGCCTTGTTCCTCATCCCGGTCTTCTCCACGAGCGATTTGATCCCTGGGAATGTCGAGGCCTTCCTCATCAAGGCCAACTTCCCTCTCATCGCTTGGAAGCCGATGATGTACGACTCCTTAGCTCCCAATCTGAACTTGTAAAGGTCGGAGCCAGGGCCGAAATCGATATAGTGCATCCCGCGGGATTGAACGTCCTTCATCATATGATAGAAGACCAAGTGCCCCGGGTTCTCATCAAGGAAGTGATCGTTAACGGAAAGCTGGTAAGCCCGGCACCACTCACGATCATAGAAGCAGAGCAGTTGGGCTGCGACCATGCCGTCAATATCCACGGCGTAGAACGCGCCATATTCGCCGTCGGCTGCGAGAGTCACCAGGTCATGGAGGAAATCGATCTGGGCATCATCATCGAAAATGCTGCCCCCTTTTCTCTTCCAGCGCGTTTGGTGCATCGCCACATGTTCCTCGCATGCTGCCATCATGGAAGTGCGGTCACGGAGCGTTCTGAAAGTCAGCCGCTCCTCCCTCTCCAGATTCTTGATGCTGGACCTGATGCTCCTCCGCGTCCTGCTACCGATCGCGGCGATCGCATCCCCCTCCATCGGGAGCTCAATAAAGGGACAGGGATCTGGAGGCCTCATTTCGACGCCCCATTTTCCATCGATGGCGCTAATGAACTTGCGATTGATGGGGCTGTCAGTGAGATAGCGGAAGTCCAAGAGGTCCCAGCGTTGCTTTGACATCTCCCGCACTAGTGAGTCTAACGATTCGTCGTTCCCCGGGACGACCATGGGCCCGAGGTTATGGAACTCGTTCTGGGCACCGCACAGTCCGACAGGGCTCAGCACTCTGCCGTTCACTTTCAGGACTTTCACGCCATGGGAGGCCGCGGGCAGGATGCCGACCGTCTTCCCATCCTTCTGGACAACGCTCACCTCGATCGAGGCACGATCGCTGAAACGGTTCAACCACGCCATCGTGAACGCATGAGATCGAAATATCGTGCCCTGGGAGGCTTTGACGACATCGTCCCACTCATCTCGCATGAGCGCGATTTCCTCAATGCCCTTCACTGTGCGCGTCTGCAAATCAGGAACCGTCAACAAATGGTCTGGTCGGTAATAAAAAGGCTTGTCTGCCTGCGAACTTCAATTCCTGGTGCGAGGTCCAAGTCGAGAGTAGATCTAGCTTCCATCCTGATCGGCCAATAGGCTGGAGGTCAGGATGCCCCCATATTTAATCATGAACGCCTCTGGCGAGTGATCCCTAAGGTATCGCCTCTTGGCGTTGGCTCCAAGCTTGGACGCTAAGGCCGCATCGCCTTGGATGGCATCGATGGCTTTTCCCAGCCCTTGCTCGGTGAGGTCCGAGACCAAGCCACATTCCGGCTCGCTCACAAGCTCAGGCAGCCCTCCACGGGCGTTGACGACCAATGGCGTGCCTAAGGCAAGCGACTCGATAGCTGATAGCGGGCAATTCTCGTTTATGGCCGAAGTGCACAATGCGCAGCTGGCCCCTGCCACCTGGTCCTGCAACTCCTGCTTCTCCAGGTATCCGAAGTACTTCACCCGGCCTGAGGTCATCGCCTCCACTTCCCTGACCCGCCGCTCCATGCTCCCCTTCCCGAAGATTCTCAGGTTAAGGTCGGTGCGATGCTGGAAAGTGTCCAATATGATGTCAAGTCCTTTCCATTTCTCCAGCACGCCCACGAACGCAACATATGGGTCATTCCGCTGCTTGGCAACGGGTGAAATGGTCATCGGTGCAAAATTGGGCAAGTGAATCGAGTTAAGGCCGAGGAACGACTGCAATTGGGTCTTCATGAACGATGAGGGCGATATCACCGTGGTCAATTCGGATACCTTTTTCTCCCATCCAGCACCCCTCCAAAGTTGTGGCGGGCGGCCAGAGGCAATGGAGCAGCCGATGCATTTCCGACCGGTGCAAAGCTGCGACCCATTCCTCATCAAGTCGCTTCGCGGGCAGATGAGCCAATAGTCGTGCGCGGTATAGACGGCCGGCAATGGGATGTCCAGCATCCTCGATCCGAGCAGAGAGATGTTATGATGATGCACGATGTCCAGCTTCTCCTTGCGCATTATCTCCTCGATGGCCCGCTCGGTCGGCCTGCCTCTCCCAGATAGATAGGTCCAGAAAGGTGAGAGCCTGCCATATCCTGAGGAGACGGGATGTACGTGCACTCCTGGTGTCGGCTCCTTGATCACCGGTTCGTCGTTACGCTTGACCCGGTAGGCATCGACGCTGTGCACGACGTGCACCTCATGCCCCTTCCTCGCCAGCTCTTCCGCTAGATAGCGGACGTGGATCGCGTCCCCTCCCAAGTGATAGGGAGGATAGAATGTGGTGGTGAAGAGCAGCTTGAGCGATTCCATAGGAATTCCTTAATGGGCATCTTCCATGTGATGCACCAGGTAGTTGTTGGCGATCTTCAAGGCATATCTGGTCGCCAGGTCGAGGTCCTCGGGGTTGGTGAGCACATGCTTGAGATTGGAGAGCCACCACCTCGGGTTGGCATATAGCGAACGGTAGGCGAGCATCCGTGCCCGGTTGAGCTCCTCCGGCGACATCGCGTCCGTTCCAACCACGGCCTCGTCCTGGAAGAGCCGACGGACGTCCAGCACCCTTTCCTTGTCGCCATAGATCGTTTCATAGAGCTTGGTACCGGGATATGGGACCGCGACGTTGAACTGAGCGCTGGTCGGGATGGTCTCGTTCACGAAGGCGATGGTCTCGTTCACGGTTTCCCAGGTCTCTCCGGGGAGGCCTATGATGAAGCTGCATAGCGTTTTGATGCGAGCTTCTTTGGCCCAGCGGATGGCCATCTTCGCCTGGTCCACCTTAAGGCATTTGTCCGCCCGGTCCAGGATGGTCTGGCTTCCGGATTCCACCCCATAGGAGATCCCGCGGCAGCCAGCCTGGTGCATCCTTTGCAGAAGCTCTCGGTCGACCAGATGGACGCGGGTGTTACAATACCAGCGGATATCGAAGTCCTCCTCGATCATCGCATCCGTGATCGCCTGCACCCGTTTCTTGTCCAGGGTGAAGGTCTCGTCGAAGAACGAGACGGTCTTAATGCCGTACGATTTCTTGAGGAAGCGCAATTCGTCCAGCACGCTCTCCGCTGACCTCGGTCGCCAGGGCGTCCCGGCAACGGTGCAGAAGGAGCAGTTGAAAGGGCATCCCTTGCTGGTATACATTATGGTGAACGGTTTACCGGCCGGGGCGGTGATGAAGTACGGATCGAGGTTGGGCAATAGGTCATAGGCTGGGCGCGGGATCGATTCATAGTCTTTCAGCGGGATGGCTTTCTCTGTTAGCTTGATCTCCGTACCGTCTCGATAGGCGATCCCTTTGACCGAGCCCAGGTCCCTCGCTCCTGCCAGGGCGTCGATGACCTCTGGAACAACGACCTCGTAGTCGGTCCGGGCATAGATGTCCAGGCTCGAAGCGCTCGACATGACCTGTTGGGGCATCGTCCTCAAGGTCCAGCAGACGGCAACCGTTCGAATGGAAGGGTCGACCGATTTCGCCTCCGTCGCTGATTTCATATCATGGTCCAGCGTCGTCGGGGTGAAGCGGAAGATCATTGCCCCGGGGCGGAATGCTTTTAGGCTCCGTTCCAGCTCCTCATATCCCTGGTCAAATCCATTCAAGTCGATGAGCTTCACTTCGTGGCCGTTCTTCCTCAGAAGAGCGCCGAGCTGCAGAAGACTGTAAGGCTCCAGAACGGAGTAGCGTTCGGTTATCTCGCAGCGCTCCTCCCTGATTACGGATAGACCCTCAAAACGCGGAGGGTTGACTAATAGAACTTTCACCTGGCGGCCTCCAATGCCTCTCTATAGAAT
>PNBI01000109.1 GCA_003135935.1 Methanomassiliicoccaceae archaeon | reverse complement strand
CAATCCTACTTCGAACAAATGCGGTTCGAGTAGGCGTTTACCTTTGGTCCTCTCCTTTGGAGATGGGCCTTTTTTATAACTAATTTTTAGTATCACCTCGAAATCATTATTAGCGAACTATCCGCTTCTTTCCAGGATGGATGGGGACAGAGATGAGCGAACGCAATTATTGCGCTTTGTGGAGCGGTTAAAGACCTATAGAGACCGCATGTTGCACGTGGACTGGAGGAACCGTTCCATCTTACTTAGGAAGGCAGAGAAGAAGTGGGCCTTCGACCTTGGCGCGGCTTGGCAAGGAATTCCGGAGAAACTAGACGACGTTCTAAAGAAAGCGATCTGGACTCGCTCGTCCGTCTGCTTGGTCAAGGACTCCGATCAAAGCATTGAGGCTGAGAACGTTCGCACCAACCTAACATATCTCGAGCGGTCCGCCCGGACGATTTTCGAGGAGACGGGCCTGAGCGATCTCTATCTTGGATTCCCATTCTTGGTGGGACAGGCGGGCGAGGAGAGCTTCGTTCGAGCGCCCCTGATCCTCTTTCCGGTGCATATCGAAAGAGTGCGCCGGGACACTTCCCCGGGTTGGTACATCACCTTCGCTGAGGACGAATATCCCGTGGTCAACCGCGCGCTGATTGCCGCACTGAAAAAGGCTTGCGGCATCTCCATCTCCGAAGAGTTCCAGGAACGTCTGGACGATATCCTGGATCAGGCCCCTCGAGAAGGGCTTTCGAGCTACCTGATTGCAAAGTTGAACGACGAATTGCTGCGCTGCGAACTCCCTTTGACCGCGGCGATTTCTCCTTCGAAAATCCAAGCCCTCGAGCCGCTCACTGCGGATGAGATCGCGACTATGAGCTCGATAAAGCTTCATCTCGAACCATCAGCGGTGGTGGGCAACTTCCCTCAAGGCTCGACTGCAATCTTCCACGATTATGAGCTGATGATAGAGCGTGCCCAGGCGGGGGAAACCGACCAAGGGATCATCGACGATTTGCTCGAGACGCCTTACCTGCGTAGAACACCGGTCCAAGCCGCGCCTCCGATCGAGTTGGATTCATTGCCCGACCGCGAGATGAACCTCGTGCTGCCCACCGATTCGAGCCAAGATGCGGTGATCGCAGAGGCACAGCAAGCGGAATGCGTGGTCGTAAGAGGGCCTCCGGGAACAGGCAAATCGCAGGTCATAGTCAATCTCATAACGAACGCACTGGCCAGGAAGGAAAGAGTGCTAGTCGTCTGCCAGAAGCGTGCTGCTCTAGATGTTGTCCATCAGCGGCTCGGTCGCGCAGGCCTTCAAGATTCCGTCGTCCTGTTGCACGACGCCCGCGCCGACAGGCCGGGCACATATTCCATCCTTGCGAAGAGGATGGGAGGGGATCCGCCGGCAATCGATTCCAGGCTGGACAGAGAGTTCACAGAAACGACCGAGGCGATCGACGCCGCTATCTCAGAGCTCAACTCCATCGTGAAGCCGATGTGGGCGGAATACTTCGGAGGGGCGAGGCTGCAGGAACTTTACACCGCCGCAACGCCCGGCTACGTGCCCAAAGTGGAGATGGGGACAGTACCAAACCGACTCTCCCGTAACTCTTTGGCCTCCATCGTCCAGAAACTTCCGGAGCTGCAGATCGGACACTGGAAATACGATTCTCAGGGTTCGCCTATCGCACTAAGGCGCTCCTTTGCAGCTATGGACCCGAACTCCAAGTTCGATATCGATGTCTCGCTTGCGCGAATGGCGGATGCGGCATTGCCTTCGGCGCTGACCTTGAGCACGTCAAGCGAGCAGGAGGACTCTCTTAGGCGATTGGCCGATTACGAAGCGCTGCGCAACCGGACCTTCAAATTCATCAACCCGCGTTGGTGGAAGGCGAACGGCACCTACAATCAGATCCGATCCAGATTCCAGGGCGACCCTCGGGTGCAGGACACTGCACGGATGAGGGAATCGCTGAGCGCGGGACTGACGTTGCTGCGAGCTCTGCAGGAGCTGCAGAGGTGGCTCCGCCCGGAAGGCATGGAAGAGTACCGCAAGGTCCAGGCCGATCCGGCCAAATTGAGGTCACGCCTCGAGGCGGCGCGAAACGCCCTCTCAGAGTTCGACAAGATACAGGAATACGACAAGCTGGTGGCCTCTTTGGACCCTTCCGGACAGGAGGTCTTCGAGCTCTGCGCCTCCCGCCTCGCAGCGAACGAGGGCTCGTGGGCGCGCATCATAGAACAGGAAGTCATCACACGTTGGATCTCCAGTATAGAATATCAGAACCGACAGCTGGCAGGAGACCCGTTCTCCCGCTACCTAGAGCTCAAGTCCCGGCTAACGACGTTGCTTGATAAGCGCCGCGAGCTGTTCAAGCGCCGCTTGGCGAATCAAGTAATGGAGTCGGCGAGGCGCCCTCAGCTGCCGCCCGGAGAACATCATCCGAACAAGAGACCGGAGACCGATTGGAACAAGCTCTTGAGCGAGTTCGGAAAGAAGCGCCGCGTGAAACCTGTGCGCAGACTGATGGAGGAGTTCCCGTTCCAGATGATGACGATCGCGCCGTGCTGGCTCGTGTCCCCTGAGGCAGCGTCGGAGGTCTTCCCTCTCGATCGAGGCATGTTCGACATCGTGATCTTCGACGAGTCGAGCCAATTAGCGGTGGAGCGGGCGCTGCCCTCGTTGTACCGGAGCAAGCGGACGCTGATCGCCGGCGACGAGAAGCAGCTGCGACCGTTCGACCTATTCCAATCTAAAGATGAGGACGAAGAAGAGGACGATGTCACCGAAGCGGAAAGCCTTCTCGTACTTTCGATGCGCGTCCTCAGCCCCCGATACTTGAGCTGGCATTATCGCTCGCGCTATCAGCAGCTGATCGACTTCTCGAACCATGCCTTCTACGATGGCAATCTGCAGATCGCCGCGAACGTTCAAAGGAAATTCGAGCTGTCACCTATCGACTTCATCAAATGCGATGGGGTGTGGGAGGAGCGGACCAATTCGGCCGAGGCGGACAAGGTGGTCGATATCATCCATTGGCTGCTGAGCGAGGGCGAGCTCCACGGCAAGACCCCCTCAATAGGAGTGATCACGTTCAACGAACCGCAGCGCGACCTGGTCGACGATCGGGTGGAGGCGAGGAGGACGAGCGACGAGGAATTCGATCGATTATACTCGCTGGCGAGCAGGGCGGAGTTGGACCTTGACGAGAGGCCGTTCGTCAAGAACATCGAGAACGTCCAAGGGGATGAGCGGGACGTGATCATTTTCTCCGTTGGATATGCTCCGGACAGGCAAGGCAAGTTCCGGGTGCAGTTCGGATCGCTCAATCAGGAGGGGGGCGAGAACCGTTTGAATGTGGCGGTCACCAGGGCGAAGGAGAGGGTGATCATGGTCGCCTCCTTCGACCCCGGCCAACTGCCGGTCGAAGGCGTGAAGAACGCCGGACCAGTGCGCCTGAAGGATTACCTTCTTTACGCTAAAGCGGTAGCTGAGATGCGCGGCGACGAGGTCGCTCAGTTGCTGACGAAGCTAGATGCGACTATCGTCAGCCCTCTGGCGGTCGAGACGATAGCCGAGCTCGATTCGCCGCTCGAGGCGCAGGTGCGCCAGGCCTTGGAGGCGCTCGGCTACCAGGTCGAATCTCAGGTCGGGTTCAGCGGCTACCGCATCGACCTGGCGGTCATCGATCCAAAGGACGACTCCCGCTACGCTATCGGCATCGAATGCGACGGCAAGACATTCCATTCCGCCAGATCCGCGCGGGAGAGGGACGTGGACAGGCAGAAGTTCCTGGAGGACCGCGGCTGGACGATCGAGCGCGTCTGGTCGCGCAACTGGTGGCGCGACCGGCAGGGGGAAATCGCCCGATTGCAGCGCCGCATCGGTGAGCTCTCGAAGCCGAAGATCGACGACGAAAGACCGAGGACCGCCGCTCCCCGCTCGTCCCCTAATCCCCCGATCATGCATCGCGCCGCCGAGGACATGATCGACCGCGGCCCGGCCTCCGTGCCCGACGTCCTCGCCGCCGGCGCGGACCTTCCGCAGAAGGATGACCGGTCGATGAGGTTCATCTTCTTCAAGCAGATGGAAACGAGGACACAGCAAGAACTTGATGCGGCGAAGAGCATATTGGACTGGGCCGACGAGTCCGAGATGCGCCTCTGGTGGCGCGAGGTCGGAGGGGTGACCACGGTCACGCCCTACTTCAAGCATGGAGGCATCGCACATTGGTGCTTCAGCCTGCGCGCTGACGGTGCAGTGGACCTGCACTTCCAGTATCTTAAGGCTCCGTTCGATGAGAAGGCGCGACGATTGGAATTCATCCGCCGGCTGAATTCGATAACGAACGTCAGCATACCAGAGGAGTATGCAAATAAGACTCGGACGCTGCTTCTTTCCGCTCTAAGCTCGGACGAGGCGTCGGGGAATTTCATCCGCATCATGGAATGGTACGAGGGCGAGGTCAAGCGGGAAAGCGGGGCAGCCTTTTAATAAACGAATGCGCGTTTTGCATGCAGTGATGGGATGCAGCTCGAGGAATTAATCGAAGTGATAGTGATAGCTTGGCTAATGGTCGGAGCGATCTCGGCCGCCTATGCCTGGACGGACATGCGGAAGAGCAAGGACGTGATGGCGTCCTGGTTGGTAATCACGTTCCTTCTCAGCGTGGTCGGTTTGGTCTTGTACCTCTTCCTGGTGAAGAATAGGCGGGTCGAAGAGACCTACCCGCCCAAGCCGGAGTATACCGCCCCTGCCTACAAGTTCGACAAGGTCGAGGCTGAGAAGAAGAACGAATCGAATGCCGAGGCTGATGAGGTCAAATCGAACGTGAAGCAGATCGAAGGCATCCCGCGATGCCCGAACTGCGGCGCGGCGATCAGCGAAAGGGACTTCAACTGCCCGAAGTGCGACCGGAAGCTACGCTAGGACCCAAACCTCCTTCCACAAATCTTTTCTCATCCTGTCGCCCATAGCCATATGATGCTGCGTCAAGGTGAGCTCATCTATCTTCTCGACGACAGAGGCAAAAAGCATTGGGTCGTTCTGAGTGAAGGAATGGCAAAGATCAGCGGCCTGGGGGTGATCGATTGTACCCGATTGATCGGGAAGCAGGAGGGGGAGTGGATCACCATCGCGGATCGGAGGTTCGTGCTCCTCAGGCCCGGCGCCATCGAGTTCATGGAGTCGCTGGAGAGGGCGGCGCAGGTCATCACCGCCAAGGATGCAGCGACCATACTTTTCCGTTTGGACCTGAAGTGCGGAGATGTTATTGTCGAGGCGGGCGTCGGCTCAGGGTCGCTGACCACGGCGCTGCTGAACTCCGTCGCTCCGAACGGCAAGGTCATCTCGGTCGAGGTGCGCGAGGACATGGCGAGCCGGGCCCGTAAGAACATATCCAGGATGGCTTCGTCGAACTGCTGGGACCTGCGGCTTGGCAATATAATCAGCATTATAATCGATACTGAGGCGGACGCAGTCGTGCTGGACATCCCGAACCCTTGGGACGCGCTGGACAACGTGGAGCTGTTCCTTCGCCCTGGGGGAAGGTTCTGCGCCTATCTCCCGAACACCAATCAGGTGGAGACGGTCGTAAGGGCACTTCGCAAGCGCGGCTTCGTTGACATAGAGGTGGTGGAGAATATCCAGCGCGGGATGGATGTCCATGAGTCGGGCATCAGGCCTTCTTTCGAGATGCTCGGCCATACTGGCTATCTGACCTTTGCCCGAAGGACCGTCCTGGAGAAAGAGAAAAGATAAGTATCTCCAGAGCGTCATCGACGCGTCATGAGCCTTGAGTTCGCGATCACAACATTCGCGGCCATCTTCGCCATCGTGAACCCCATTGGCAACATTCCTCTTTTCACCGCCGTCACGGAAGGCTACTCGCCGGAGCTCAAGCGAAAGGTGATCATCAAGACGTGCTTGGTGACATTCGGCGTACTCACTGGCTTCGGTATCTTCGGACAGTACGTTTTCCTAGTGTATGGCATCACCATCCCAGCGTTCAAGATCGCTGGTGGGATCCTGCTTTTCTCGGTCGCGTTCAGCATGATGCAGGGGCAGCGGCCCCGCGCAAAAATGACCGAGGAGGAGAACCTGGACGCCATGAGCAAGGAGGAAATTGGTGTGGTCCCCCTCGGCATCCCTTTGTTCGCTGGTCCAGGGGCGATCACGACCGTCATGATCTATGTCTCGTATGCCACCCGGGCCAACGACGCCTTCGACCTGGCCGCCGTCTTCATATCCATTATCGCGACGACTCTGATATCGTACATCCTGCTCACCTATTCCCAGAGGATCTTCAACCGGATGGGGAGGAGCGGAGCTTTGGCCTTCTCAAGGATCATAGGTTTACTTTTGGCCGCGGTGGCGGTGAGCTTCATAATGAGCGGGATATTCGAAGCCGTCAACGAATTCATCAAGAACGGTCTGCTGGCGTAAGTAAAATGTCGCCTAAATGTTAAGTAGTGAAGTGAGCATCCCCTCAACGGGTGCATCTGTGGTCATCGCTGAGATAAGGATTGAGCTCAAGCCGGGCATCGCAGACCCCGAGGGCCAAAACACCAAGAA
>PNBI01000006.1 GCA_003135935.1 Methanomassiliicoccaceae archaeon | reverse complement strand
AATAATATCAAATCACTTGATAATCTGAATATAATAAACAACGCTCCCTTAGGAGCTAGGCAGCTGCAATAACCCTATATCTCACCTATTCTTTCCAAGGAAGGTAATGAGAAAACAGAAAGTTGCGATGCTGTCGGTATACAGCAATTCGTTCCTGGTCGTACTGAAACTAATCACCGGGATATTGATGATGTCCGTTTCGGTGATATCCGAGGCTATACATTCAATGATCGACCTCGTAGCTGCAGTAATTGCCAATTATTCGGTCAGGAAATCCGGTAAGCCAGCAGACGAGGACCATCAGTATGGGCACGGAAAATACGAGAACTATGCAGGCGTGATCGAAGCCATCCTGATTTTCTTTGCCGCGCTCATAATCATGTATGAGAGTATCACCAAGTTCTTCAATCACAGCCCTGTGGAGTTCCTTTGGGCAGGAATAATCATAATGGGCATCTCGGTTGTCGTGAACACATTCGTTTCGAGGAAGCTTTACAAGGTTGGCGTCGAGGAGGACTCGATGGCGCTGATGGCAGATGGCTTGCATCTGAAGACCGACGTCTACACCTCGCTAGGGGTATTCGTCGGCTTAATCTTAATCAACTTGACCAACTGGACCATTCTGGATCCCATCGTCGCGATATTCGTGGCATTAATGATTGTCAAAGCGGCCTATAATTTGACCATGGAAGCGCAAAAAGGATTGGTGGATGAGAAGCTCCCTGACGATGAGGTGGCGAAGGTCAAGAAAGTGCTAGAGGAGCACCGAATTCTATACGTCGGTTTCCATGAGCTAAGAACTCGCAAATCAGGTTCCGACCGATTCATAGATGTTCACATTGTGGTCAGGTACAACATCACCATGAACGAGGCCAACAAAGTCTCTGACCACCTGGCTGGCGACATCGAGAAATGCCTTCCGAACTGTCATGTGACAGTAAAACTCGAGCCATGCGAATCGGAGAAATGCGAAGTCGCAAATAGGAAAGGCTTTATTCGCATCGACGAATGAGCATTTATTCAGATTCGAATCGCATTTCTCTAGCTATTCGCCACTCTGATAGAAGATGAGGAATACCACGGCTTGTCAATTTCAAGAGCGGTCACAAGAGGAAGAATCTTTCGAGTGCGGTGATATTTATTTCAAGGGACGCTTAGCGGCTCTGGCTAATCCGCTGCACAATCCTTCTTGCGGCATGGCCATCCCCAAAGGGGTTCTCCCATTTGCCTTTGGAGCTTAGCATCTTGTTAGATTTGGCGAGAATGCGCTTTGGCTCCGTCCCTGCCAGAGCGTTCGAGCCGACCTGGATGGTCTCGGGCCGCTCGGTATTCTCCCGCAATGTCACACACCTTACCCCTAAAATGCACGCTTCTTCCTGAATCCCACCAGAATCTGTTAAGATCAAAGCAGCATTAGCTTCTAAATAGAGGAATTCAAGATATCCAATGGGATCGATAACCGAGATACCCGATGCATCGACCCCGAACTCCTTCAATCTGTTCTGAGTTCTGGGATGAGCCGGGAAAATGACTGGCATCGACATCTTATGGCTTACAGCTTTGAGCCCGTCGACAATGCCTTTCAATCTCTTCGCATTATCGACATTCTCTTGACGATGTGCGGTGGCCAGAATATAACCTTTCTTTGCGAGGTCTAGCTTACAAAGAATTTTTGATTTTCTTTCTGCGAACACGAGGTTCTGGTTGACAGCATCGACTATGGTATTGCCGGTTACATACACACCTTTGCGGATCCCTTCAATGGCCAGGTTCTTCTTGGCGGCTTGAGTCGGAGCAAACAAATAGTCGGAGATATGGTCTGTCAGAATTCTATTTGTCTCTTCTGGCATCGACCGATCAAAAGAGCGAAGCCCCGCCTCGACGTGACCTATCTTGATCCCCAGCTTCGAAGCCGCAAGAGCGGCTCCCAAGACGGTATTTGTATCACCCTGGACAAGGACGACTGAGGCATTTTCGTTTAGCAAAATCTTCTCAACACCGGCAACGATCTTGCCGGTTTGCTCTCCGTGAGGTCCACTGCCCACTTCCAAATTGTGCTTTGGCTCAGGGAGCTCCAATTCCTCGAAGAACACCTTGTCCATCGAATACGAATAATGCTGTCCGGTATGAAGAATAAAGAAACCTAGATCCTTTGATTGGCAGGCCCTCACGATCGGTGACATCTTAATTATTTCAGGGCGCGTACCAATTACTATTGCAATCATGATTTCCAAGAGTAATTGTATTCCAGGAAATAATGATATGCAGTTGCCTCAGGCTTTTACTTCTAGTTGGATGAGAAAGCGTTCAATTAGATACGTTCTTGCCAGCGATTAACCGTTAGTGCCAATTGATATCAAGGCTCATTTCCACTTGACGAGGATCTCCTCTCTTTGGAATACTCTCAGTGCGACATAGAAGACAACAAGGTCGATCGCTAGGATCGCCGTTCCGAAGAGGAGCATATAGACTTCGTTCAGCACCACTATTCCAGCCAAAGCCACAATGAAGAATGCAATCGCTGGAAGAACGACGATACTTCCGATCTGCTGAGAGGTACGGACATCGCTGACCCTCGCGGAGATTATTACATTTACAAGGACGCTCAAAATGCAAAAGAGAGGTGCCACAAAGAACACCCCAATGATCCAGATCATGTTGGGCAGAATATAGTAGCCCAGGATAGGGTAGGTGACAAGATCCACAATAATCACCGCGGGCAACAGCGATATCCAGGTTACAAGGACAGATGGAATGAAGATGGCTAAGGTCTTGCCCATCAATAGCTCAGTGTCCGAGGTGGGAGTTGCCAGAAGGGGCTCGAGCGATTTATTGAGCTTCTCTCCGACGAATGAATAGGAAGCAATAACCGTCGGGATGATCGCCGGGATCAGAACAAAGAACATTAGCAGGGAATCGATGATGAGGACCAGGTACTTCTCTGACTCGCTTTGCGAGCCAAGAAATAAGGATCCAGGTGTACTGCTATCAGTGGTCGCTGAGAATCTGAGGTTGCTGTGCTCCACCACGGAATTAGTGATGGTTGAGCTTGTCAAATTGGAATCCCTGACCACCGAGTTGACTATCGAGCAATTGAAGAACTCGCATTTGTAAACTATCATGTTATCCAGATTCGTGTTGAAGAAGCGTATGTTCTCGGCGGTGCCGTTCGATAGATTGCTTCCCTGCAACTCTTGGACGATGCTGATCCCCAGGTCCAATGGATGATTGGCAGGAGGCGTGGCGAATGTCGAGATCGGCACCAAATAGACAGTTGGCAAAACTACTGCCATCAATATTGGCATGAGGAAAAGCGAATAGAGGATGTACTTATTCTTTCTAAATTCCGAGAATTCCTTCCTCACGATGATCCAGGATTTCTCGAACCTCATTTGGAATCCCCCATCAATTTGAGGTAGATGTCCTCAAGGCCATGCTTGACCTCTTGAACGTACTCGATCTGCGCTCCCTTTGCAACGAGGGTAGAAATGATGGAAGGGTTCTGCGACGCTGGGTCAGCGACCGAGATCAGGATGCATTTATCGCCGATCTTGGCATCTAATACCCCTGGCAGTTGTCGAAGGGCCAGAAGATAATCGGGGTTCGTCTCCTTGAGGCCAACGACCGTGCTCTTGCCGAAGAAACGACTCGAAAGCTCATCCGGAGTCCCAGTTGCCAGAAGGCGAGTCTTCAATACCCCGATCCGATCACACACTCTTTGAGCCTCATCGAGGTTATGCGTATTCAAGAAAATTGTCCGTCCTTCCTTTTTCAGCTCCATCAAGAAATTGCGCACGGTTAGTGCTGCCTCGGGATCGAGAGCTGCCGTTGGCTCATCAAGGAATATGTACGATGGCTCGTGCATCAACGCCCTTGCTATCGCGATCTTCTGCTTCATCCCCTTCGAGAACTTGCCGACCGCGTCATTCCGACGTTCATAGATTCCAAGCCTTTTCAGCATCTCGGAGATCCTTGCCTCTCGTTCGCTTTCTGGCACCCCATATAGCCTGGCATAGAAATCCAGATTCCGGTGAGCACTGAGGGATTCATACATTCCGGGATTTTCCGGAAGGAGTCCAATCATGCTTCGTATCTTAATGTGGTTGGATTTTTCCCTAATGTCTAGGCCATCGATAAAGCCGGTTCCCGTTGTGGCGCCGATAAGGCAGCACAGCATCCTTACTGTGGTAGTCTTGCCCGCCCCATTGGGACCGAGGAAAGCGAACGCCTCCCCATCCTTGATTGAAAACGAAACGTCTTCAACCGCAACCGTTCCGTCGAAAACCCGTCCAAGGTGTTGTGTCTCTATCATTCGTTGACCTTGGCGAATAAACCAGGGTATAGAAAGCATTTTGGAATTGCTTATTGTCTGGAATCTAGCAACTGGGGCATGACGGGTCTGTTCTATCAATTATTCACGAAATGGATCATTGGTCATGCTAAGTGCTCAATCGAGCAAATCAGGAATGGCGTTGCGAGCCCGATCACAATACATCGAGATCTTGGCCAGGCTTCAAGATCACGCATTTGCCAAGTCCAATATTCTCGATCTTGCCCTTGAACTCCTTAGGGTCAGCCAGGATCAAATCGTGGGTATTATAGTGCATCGGAACCACGATCTTTGCTCTTAGCCTGCTTTGAGCCCTTACCGCGTCATCAATGCCCATAGTATAATGGCCTCCGATCGGCAACAATGCCACATCCAAATTGTACTCCTCTCCAATTAATGACATGTCACCGAAAAGGGCGGTATCACCAGCATGATAGATGTACTTCGAATCGATCTCAACGACGAAAGATGATGGCATACTTACCAGGTGACCAGACATCGAGGACGAATGGACAGCAGGAAATATCTTGGCCTTACAAGCTCCCGCATCGATCACCCCGCCAAAATGGCCGTCCAGCACTTTCGCTCCTTCACTCTCGCAGAATGAGGCAAGTTCGAACGTCGCAACGATCGTGGCATCATTCCTTTTCGCAATCTCAATCGCATCCCCCAGATGGTCTCCATGGGCATGCGTGACCAAAATCACGTCTGCCTCTGCGTTCTCGGCGCTAATGGGCGCCTTGGGATTACCGGTTAGATAAGGATCTATGAGCACTGTCCCTTTCGAACCGAACAATTGGAACGCCGAGTGACCTAGGTAGCGAACTTTTACCATGCTTGCGCCTGACCATCCTAGTATTCCCCGGTATATTTGTTTCTGACGCCATTACATCCAATAGGAGCCGCTTCGAATAATTGCCAATATCACCCAACCCCGATAAAGCCCAAAAGCCGGGATCAAATAGCGATCATACTCCGTCCCACGGGTCACCTTAAAATAGTGGCCAGCTGGATACGTGGGATGACATGCCTGCAGAAAGGAGGGCTAACCGGGACGAGACCCTTAATTCCATCATCGAAGGAAGGAAGATGGAAGCATACGTGGAGCATATGACCAAGGAGATGCACACCTGCTGGATTTGCGAGAAGGTCGGCTATAGGAATAGGCCGATGAAGAACATTGGCGGTCGTTACATATGTTTTGAATGCCTGAAACAACTTAAGGAATCGTTCACTTCCCTGGATAAATGGGAGGCCGAACAGCAATTGGAGAAGGAAATGAGAAAGAAGATTGATGATTCATTGAAGATGTGAATCCGTTAAACCCAACCTTCAATGTTTCTTTATCCTGCCGCTGATCATGACTTCATGAAAATACTCACAATCCGATGAAACTGGGCATTCCTCGCACCGAGGCCGTCGAGGAAGGCATATTACCTGGCCAAATCGCACCATCAACGAATTCACGTCCATCCAAAGTTCTCGGGGCACGACCTTGCGCAATTGCTCCTCGGTTCCTTCCGGATCGATAGAAACGACCAGCCCGATCCGATTGGAGATGCGGTGCACGTGCGTGTCGACGC
>PNBI01000063.1 GCA_003135935.1 Methanomassiliicoccaceae archaeon | reverse complement strand
GGCGAAGGCGCCAAAGGGCTTCAGCGTCATGTCTGGCGATGATGCCATGACCTTCCCTATGATGTCTCTGGGAGGGAACGGAGTCATCTCCGTGGCATCGAACGTTGCCCCGAAGGAGGTATGCAAAATGGTCCACAGCGCCTTGGATGGGGATTGGACCGAGGCGAGAAAACAACATTTCCGTCTGCTTGACCTGTTCAACAACTTGTTCATCGAGACCAACCCAATCCCGGTTAAGACCGCCCTGAGACTGATGGGTAAGACATCGGGAACGTTCCGACTTCCTCTGTGCGACATGGAACCAGCGAACCTTGAGGTCCTGCGGAAGACCTTAGCACAGATCGGCCTCGTCCCCAAGTGAGGTAAAATTGGTGAAGGTGAGGCAATGATACGAGTAGTAGTCGGAGGAGCAACTGGCCGCCTGGGTTCCTTGATATGCAACAGCGTCAGGCAGCAAAAGGACATGCAATTGGTAGGAGGGATCGTCTCCCAGACGGGAGGGCACGTCGGAAGGGAGATCGCACCAGGCGTGATGGCTAGTGGAGCAGATGACATGGCGAAGGTAATGGAGGAGGCCGATGTCTATATCGACGCCACCAGCGCTTCAGCGGTCGAAAATAACCTATTGCAAGTGCCGAGCCTTGGCGTGAACTGCGTTATCGGCACGACCGGACTATCAGAGGATTTCCTGAAACGCTTCGAAGGAAAAGTGGCGGAGAACGACGTCTCAGCGGTTGTCTCGCCCAACTTTTCCGTGGGTGTGAATGTCTTCTGGAAGATGTGCGGCGTGCTTGCCGCTGTGCTCGAGGATTATGACGTGGAGATAATCGAGACCCATCACGACAAGAAGAATGATGCCCCATCTGGTACGGCCCTCAAGGCAGCCCAGATCGTGTCCGAGATCACCGGTATCGAGAAACTGGTCTATGGGAGGTCGGGTGTGACTGGGGCTAGAGGGAGGGAGATAGGGATCCATTCGATCAGGGCGGGGGACGTGGTCGGCGAGCATACGATCATCTTCGCAGGCAACAAAGAGCGCATCGAGCTCACCCATCGTGCCCATTCCAGAGAGGCTTTCGCGGAGGGTGCGGTCACCGCCATCCGCTGGGTTTCGGCTAGGAGGGACAGCAAGGTCCACTCGATGGCCGAGGTGTTGGGACTTTGATCAAAGTGTTGAAGTTCGGCGGGACCAGCGTGGGAAGCGAAAGCGCGTTGCGCAATCTCGCCGCCATAGTGAAGAACGAACCATCCCAGAAGGCTTTGGTCGTTTCAGCGATGTCCGGGGTCACCAATGCCCTGCTGGCGCTGACGCGGGACGCCACGGCCTCGAACGATAGGTTCTACGGCGAGCTGCTTCAAAGACATGTCCTCGCAGCCAAGCCGTTCATGGCCTCGAACCAGCTCGACGACCTTGAGATGAAACTCAAGCTCCGCATCTTCGGGCTTAGGCAGACTGTCGATCGTTACCTCTCTGATCACGCGGACCGAGAGGCTTTGCAGGATGCCATATACTCTTGGGGGGAGAGATTGTCCTCCTTGATGGTCGCCTCGATTCTGAAGGCACGGGGGTTGGACGCAGTGGCCATGACCTCGGAGGAGGCGGGGATCGCAGCTGTGGGCTCGCCTGGCAACGGGGCGGCAAACCTCGACCTATGCGAAAAGAACTTCCTGGGCAACGTACTCCCTTTGATAGAAGTCGGAAGAATTCCTGTATTGACTGGCTACTATGGCGCTGACGCGTCTGGAAGGCCGTTGACCTTCGGGCGCGGAGGCTCCGATTACTCAGGTTCGGTGGTCGCATATGCCTTGGATGCAAAAACATTGGAGATCTGGACGGATGTCGACGGCTTCATGACCGCTGACCCTCGGATCGTTCCCACCGCAAGGACGATCCATGAAATGAACTACGGCGAGGCGGCGGAGCTGGCCTATTTCGGGGCCAAGGTGCTTCATCCGCGGACCATTGAGCCGGCAAGGAAGCGAAAGATCGTAGTTATGGTCAGGAACACATTCCATCCCGAGGGCGAGAGCACCAAGATCCACGAGCTCCGCACCCCGGGGAACGAGCTACTGCGCTCGGTTGCGGTGAAATCGGACCTGAGCATCCTGAAGGTCTATTCGTCAGAGATCGTCTACAATCCCAGCTTGGTGACGAAGCTCCTGGAATCGGTCTCCGGGGATGGCGTGACCACTTATGCAATCTCCACCTCTCTTTCCACCCTGGCGATAGCGCTCCCGTCCGGAGCGACGCAGCGCATCTGCGACAAGATAAGCAAGATGGAGATGGGACTGATCGAGAAGGTGAAGATCAAAGATAAGGTCTCTCTGATCTGCACAGTGGGAGACGACCTGATCAATCGTATGGGCGCGGCGGCGATGATCTTCGATGCGGCCATGGAGGCGAAGGCGAACATCGAGATGATCTCTGAGGGCGCCTCGGACGTGGCGCTGAACTTCGTTGTCCCGAGCGAACAAGCGAATGACGTCGTGATGAGGATCCATGAAAGGTTCATTGCTAGCAGGGAGGGGTGACTAAAAATGCGTCAGTTCAAGAATTCCAATGGGCAGATGATGATAGGCGGACTGAGGGCGACCGAGCTCGCTGAGCGGTTCGGAACGCCGCTCTACGTGACCGATGAGAGTGCGATCCGGGACAACTATCGCAGAATTAAGAGCGCTTTCAAGCCGTACATGCCAGTGAGAGTGCATTACGCCGTCAAGGCCAATGCCTCGCTGGCGATATTGCGGGTGCTGCAACAGGAGGGCAGCTTCATCGACGCGGTCTCCATAGGAGAGGTGGACGGCTGCCTGCGCGCTGGATTCCCGGCAGAGCGAATCCTTTACACCGGAGTGAACGTCTCAAACCGGGAACTGGAAGCGCTGGTAAATCGCAAAGTGATGATCAACATCGACAGTTTTTCGGAGCTCAGGCGCTTGGCGGAGATCTCCGATAGGCCCAAGATCTCGTTCCGAGTCAATCCAGGGGCGGGTGCGGGGCATCACGCCCATGTGGTGACGGGCGCAAAGAGCACCAAGTTCGGCATCCCCAAGGATGAAATCGTCAGGGCATATGATGAAGCACTGGAGCACGGCTTCATCCCTTTCGGACTGCACGCCCACATCGGCGCAGGAGTGCAAGATGTTGCACCGTTCGTCGAGGTGACCGACGTCCTGGTCAACATAATGAACCAGATTGACGACCAGCTTGGCCTGAAATTAGAGGTGCTGGATATCGGTGGCGGTGTGGGCATTCCCTATCGCCCGGATGACAAGGCCATGGACTTGGACTCTTTCGCCAGCGAAGTCACGTCCCGGATCAAGGGGAAGTGCACTGCCAACACCATCGCCATCGAGCCAGGGCGCTATATTATCGCCGACACGACCGTCCTGTTGACAACCGTGGTGGATGTGAAGGAGACCCCTGACAAGAGGTTCTGCGGAGTCGATGCCGGGTTCAACACCCTCATCCGACCAGCGTTCTACGGCTCGTTCCACCACGTGGCCGTTGCCAACAAGTTCGAACGGACCGCCGATACGCTTTACGATGT
>PNBI01000005.1 GCA_003135935.1 Methanomassiliicoccaceae archaeon | reverse complement strand
GAAAAGACACACTAAATATTGAATTCTTAGATGAATATAAATATCTAGTTCTAGACACAAAATACTTCAGCTTGGATTTTAAGGATCGCCTGCTTGAGTCAATTAAGGAAATCGACCAGACCATACATGGTGTTTTGATATGTAGTGAGAATTATCATGCATTAAACTTGATAATGTCTTCGTTTTATGCTCAAGTTGGCTGCATTTATCTAGACCCACCATATAATACTGGTAGTGACGGATTCCCGTATAAGGATTCATATCAGCATTCTAGCTGGCTCACCATGCTCAACGATAGAATAATGCTCTGTCGAGAATTATTGAGGGACATTGGTGTAATGTTAGTAAGCATTGATGAAAATGAACATAAGAATCTGTTATTGCTGTTTAGTGATGTTTTTGGGGAGAAGAATCGAATCGGTGAAATAATCTGGAAGGCTGGAGCTAAAAATGATCAAAAGTATTTGGATTTTTCACACGAGTATATCATTTGCTATACTAAGCAAAAAGAAGCATTAGATTTACTTCCAATAAGATGGCTTGAGCGCAAGGAAGGAATAGATGACATATATGCTGAACATGAGAGAATAAAGAAGAAACTTGGTACTGACTATGCGAAAATCTCGAGTCAATTGAAACTCTTCTATAGGAATCTTCCTGATTCTGCGCCAGCAAAAGTTCATTCTCATTATAATTGGGTAGACGAAAAAGGAATCTATTTTGCAGGAGATTTATCGAAACCTGAAAAAGGGTACTACTACGATATCTTGCATCCTACCACCAAGCAACCTTGCAAGAAACCCGCTGGTGGATGGAGGTTTATTGAGGAGACCATGAAACAAAAGATATTGGAGAACAGTATTCATTTTGGTCCCGATCACACAACAATTCCCAATAATAAAGTCTACCTAAGGGAGTCGGAGTTCCAATCTTTAGCAAGTGTAATCTACAAAGACAATCGCGCTGCCAGTCTATTGATCAAACAAATGTTCGGAGAAAAAATATACAAGAATCCTAAGGATCCCGAGTTGCTCAATCGATTGTTCAAATCTGTAACAAGCAACCAAGAAATGTACCTTGATTGTTTTGCAGGTTCTGGAACAACTGCTCAAGCAATTATCACACTAAACGCAACCGATAATGGAAATAGAAAGTATATTCTGGTCGAGATGGAAGAGTATTTCGATACATTAATGAAACCTCGAATTCAGAAGCTGTTGTTTTCAAAGGATTGGTCAGATGGGACTCCTTCATCCGATCTGGGTCATAGTCATATTTTCAAGTGCATCTATCTTGAGCAATACGAAGATACCCTAAGTAACATTGTATTCCGCTCCAAGAGCAAGACCATCCAGGAAACGCTCCAGACCTACGATGACTACTTCCTTCGCTACATGCTGGATTACGAGACACGAGACAGCCCTGCGCGGCTGACTGTGAGCGAATTTGAGAACCCCTTCGACTATAAGATCAAGACTGTGAGCGGGGGCGAGGAAAGGGTCGAACCTGTCGATTTGGTTGAGACCTTCAACTACCTGCTCGGCCTGCGAGTGGAACGATTGCTAGCTGCACACGAAGGGGAGCGGTACTATAAGGCCGTCCGGGGAAAGAAGCGCGACGGAAGGAGTTTGTTGGTCGTATGGCGCAGAACCGAGGGAATCGACCTGAAGCGCGACAAGGAGTTCATCGAAAAGGAATTCCTGAAGGACTGGATGCCAGATATAATCTACGTTAACGGCATGTGTCATGTCAAAGGCGCGCAATCAATAGAGCCTGAATTTAAGAAACTGATGGGTGCGTGAGGATGCCAAAGGTAAGGAAAGAGACTAAGAAGTTGCGTTTGGAGGACCAGCTCATTTTGGTTCCTTACATCGGCGCAAAATTAGGAATGAAAAAAGTCTCAGAAATTATTGAAGTTAACGACGTCCAGGAGGGGTTCGACTCATCTGGGCGTAGCTATATTTACCATCGCCTCGTAAGTGGAGGTGGTTTGCAGATATCCGAGGAGCAACTGCGACAATACGATGACAATATTCGTGGATACGTCGAACAACTCTCAAAGGCGCGGGGCGAAACCATTCGCCTAAAGTATTTTCAACACCTTGCACTCCTATTCACGGAAATCTACCTGGATGAATTTTTCTCAGATCCAACCGGCCTCCTAAATCGTCTCTTTGCACTCCAAAAGAATCTGGATAGATTCACCAAGAAGCCGTACAGTAAGGGAGATCTTAAAAAAGTGGCCTTCTGGATGGCCACGGGGAGTGGGAAGACGCTCCTAATGCACATCAACCTTTGGCAAATCCAGAGGTACAATAAAGGGCAGAACGCCATCGATTTTGAAAATATCATCCTTGTCACTCCGAACGAAGGGCTCTCGAATCAGCATATCGAAGAGATGCAAAGGAGTGGCCTCTCAGTGACGAGGTTCAAGGGCATGAATGGCGGTTACTTCGATGTTGATGACAGTAGGATTGTCAAAGTCATCGAGATCACTAAGCTAAAGTTACCCGAGGATAAGAGAGGAGAAGGTGACTCTGTAGACGTCTCAATCTTCGGGGAGCGTAATCTGATATTTGTTGACGAAGGACATAAAGGACAGAGGTCAGAGGAAAGGAAGTGGATGCGGGTCCGTGAGGTGATTGCAAAAAGAGGATTCACCTTTGAATACAGCGCCACCTTTGGTCAAATCATCGGGGAGCAGAAGGCTGGAGATCCGACAGAGGAACTCGTCACATATGCAAAGTCAATCCTTTTCGATTATTCCTATAAATACTTTCACGGTGACGGGTTTGGAAAGGACTTCAGGTTGCTGAACATTAGAGATTTCAACAAGGATGACTCGAGAACAATCATGCTGGCCAACGCCATATCCTTTTACGAACAGTTAAGGGTCTATCGAGATCTGGGTGTGAAGGCGAAGGAGTACAACATCGAGCAGCCGCTGTGGGTTTTCCTCGGACACCGGGTGCAGGAGGAAGGCTCAGATCTAGAGTTGGTTGTCAGATTCTTCATGGAACTGTTGGAGGATAGTGACGGAACGCTTGGAGAGAGGGTGAAAAAACTCCTAGATGGGCAATCTGGCCTTATTGTCGATGACAAAGACGTTTTTGCAAGACGTTATCCGGAAACCGTATTCCCGTACCTACGGAAAAAGGCAATCTCATCTGAAGAGGTCGTCGCTGGTTTTTTTAGAGAAGTATTCGGCCTGCAACCTGGTGCTGGGAGGAAATTGCACCTAGTTGATATCAAGCGCACCGATGGGGAACTGGGGTTGAAGGCGTCAAATGCGCCAATCTACTTCGGGGTAATCAACATTGGGAACAAGGCAGATTTCAGGAAATTAGTAGAGGCGCAATTGCCGGAGGTCGTTATCGAGAACGACATGATGCAAGATTCGCTATTTTCTTCACTCGAAGCTAAGGACTCCCCCATCAACGTCCTCATCGGAGCCAAGAAGTTCATCGAAGGTTGGAATTGCTGGCGAGTTTCCACGATGGGGTTGATGAACGTCGGCAAAGGAGAGGGGCCACAAATCATCCAGTTATTTGGGAGGGGGGTCCGTCTTAAGGGCAAAGAATATGCGCTCAAGCGTAGCAAGGCGATTATGGGATCAATACATCCAGAGTATATCGAAGTCCTGGAGACCCTTGGGATTTTCGGTATTCAGGCGAATTACCTTAATGAGTTCAAGAGAATGCTAGAATTGGAAGAGGTGGCGCCTTACATAACAATAGAACTGCCGATAAGATTAATCGAGCCATTCCCTGAGGACCTTAAAATCTTGCAGTTAAAGCAGGGTGTCAATTTTTCGACCGATTGCCTGTTTGAACTTTCTTCCATCACNNCACAGATGTAATGGGAAGTTTGAACGCGCTTTCGAAGGTGTACGTAACAGACAGCAGGGCCGAAGGTTCAGTTATCTCAACCACGAATGAAGCAAATGCCAAGAAGATCGCTGGCAAGTACCAGGAGCTTCTTGACTGGGACCGAATTTACCTTGAGTTGCTTTCGTTTCGAGCCGTGAAGCAATGGAATAACATGTCCTTCACGAAGGATGATCTCAAACAAGTCATTTCGAATGATAGGTTCACGCTTTATGCCCTCAAAACGACCGTTGAACCTTCAGGCAATTTTGAGAATCTTAAGACTCTGGAAGATATCGTAATTCGATTGTTACATAACTACATTGACAGGTGTTATCAGAAGAAGCGGAACGAATGGGAAAAGAGAAAATTCGAGATAGTGCCTTTGAACAAGGAAGACAAAAACATACCTACCCAATACCTCATACAAATAGAGGAATCTGCCACCGACCTAATTGCGAGGGCTGAAGAATGCATAAAATCTGAAAAGGTTTATACTGCCGAGAGTAGGACTGACCCGTTGCCAAACGCATATTATGAAGGACACATCTACCAACCTCTTCTAGCCAAGGCGGATTCTGACAAGATTGTCTTTTTTTATCAAGGGTTGAACGAAAAGGAAAGACAATTCGTGAACGATCTGGCCTTCTATCTTTCTGTACCGGGAAATAGAATCGATAACGCTGAACTTTTCCTACTTAGGAATCTAACCAGAGGAAAGGGGATTGGCTTCTTCAGCTCCCATTCATTCTATCCGGATTTCATCCTCTGGATCAAAAGGGGTAAGCATCAACAGGTGGTATTCATCGAACCGCATGGTATGGTTCATTCAGAGGGAATTGAAGATCCCAAAACTAATTTGCACAAGTACCTGAAAGAGGAGCTGGAACCGAGTCTCAATGATAAGGATATATCTTTCGACTCATTCATAATCTCAGTCACTCCCTTTGACTCGTTCATCCCTGGCAATGCACCGCACTTACAAAGGGGGGAGTACTGCTTAGAGCATCATTTACTATTCATGGAAACGAGAAAAGGTTCACCCAATCCAGATTACATCAAAGAAATGTTCTCTATCACCCTAACCTTGTGATAAAGCTTAATGAGTATCTCGCAGGATCCAAAGAATGTGGCTGAGTATGGTGAGCCCGAAGAACCGAACCGCGGATGAATAAATATCTGGATGAGTCCAAGTGCAGCCATGGCGGAGACAATTCTTCCCAAATTGACGCGATGCTCAAATGTTATTTGCAGCACAGTATATTGTCTCATTGTCTGCTTGAATCCGCTTCTTATGTGCTCTTTCTCACGTGTATCAAACCATCTTGCGATTTCCTTGTCTTGGCCATTCAGCGTTATATATATGCGATGCACAGAAACTTTTCTGTTCTGCGCTCATCAGTTTCCAATACAACGCTTTGGGAACGTTAGGCGTGCGATCCTGACCACTAGCTTGCGAGTTCCATGCGAATCTCATTGATTGATGTTGGCTCGTCGTATATTTTGTAGGAGAGTGAGACCAGCTTATTGATATCCATCGTTTTGAGTTTTTCAATTAGACCTAATGTGACTCCATATTCACCAAGATTTATTGCATGCTTTTCCGCGTACTTCTTTCCCTGAGGAGTCAGCCTATATGCGTAACTTCTTATTTCCTCCCCTTCCAAGGAAGGAGAAATGGTAGTATCTTCCTCGATAACTCCCTGATAATTTAGATAAATGATTCTCGCTTCGATATCCCTGCTGAAAGGACCATAATAATACTTAAAATAGCTAGCCGAGAAAGGTACGCCCATATTTTTGAGTACATACACAATCTTCTGCAGCCTCTTTCTGCCTCTAATCTCGCCTGCCATCGAGAATAAGCCAATAAGTAACTCATCGTCGCTCAAGTCTCATCCCTCCTTCCATATCTCTCCTGAATTACATCCTCAACCTTATTATAATACATTGCCGGACAGTAAACCGAAAGTGTGGTCACTCCCTTCCCATCTCTAATTATTGTCTCTGACTGATCAACTGGATCGAGATGCATATTGGGTTCGTATACAACCACATTACCCTCTTTTTCATGGTAGACTCTGACGGTCTTGTTTTTTGGCGATGATTCAGGCTTAAGAATGATATAGAAAGGTTCTATATGCAAATTGCCGGCAATGTCTATCTCGATTTCCTTTCGGTCTTGTCTCTTAGCAGATGCCATTTTGATCCATTCATCCTCGATGATTTCGGCTTTCTTGAATTCAAGCCTTTTGAGAAGCTTCCTGCAAAGAAGAGAATTGATGAACCGTTCTATTAGTGGATCTCTGACTGACTTCAGTAGTTCCCAGGCTTGGAAGTCATCGAGCCTCCTAAACATTTCGGCAAATTCACGCGCGTTCTTGTACTTGCCCTCATCGTAAAGCTTCTCCTCATAGAATCTCTCAAAGCACCTGACAAGCATCGACTCTGCAATCACTGGCACCTTGTGATAAATAACAGAGTCGTAAAGGAGATTCCTAGCCATCATCATATTCTTGATTGAAATGATGGCTCGATCGCTTATGCATAAATCGTAGACGTCTCCGTGTTGCTTCACCGTCAGGAACTTGATTATACGCTCAAGATCAATGTTACCATAAGGGACTCCAACGGTTGTAGCGTCTCTGACAAGGTAGTCCATTTGATCCGCATCGAAATCTCCATTGATGATGCTGTGAAGGGCGAGAGGGACACGATTTTCTTGTTCCTTTCCCCCCGCACCTCTCTTGATTATCATGTCAGACACAATATCAATTTGTTCGTCGCTATATCCAAATTCTCTGGTGATTACTTCTCTAAGGCATTGGTCATTTTTGACCATTCTTGCGCTCCACAATTCGTGAACGGAATGATAGTCAGATTCGATGCCGTCTGTCTCCTCTGCCAGCGCCCACACTCTCTCTGACACATGAGAGAAAGGCCCGTGGCCAATGTCATGCAGCAGGCCCGCTAAAGGGAGCAACTTCTTCTTGTCTTCGATTTCTTTCCTAATTCCCTCGGGGCATGCACTATAATCGAGTTTGCGACAGATCTCAGATGCTAAGGCGAATACACCAAGTGAATGATCAAATCTAGTGTGATATGAGCTTGGATATGCAAGATGGACCGATCCCATCTGGATAATTCTTCTCAATCTCTGAAAGCAACATGTATCGATGACGTGAACATATCCCCGCTTGACATCTATCAGACCGTGGATTGGGTCTCTGATTATTATCGAGTCTCTGCCGTCTCTCGATAGTTTCTGGTTTAGCCTCTCTCTCTGGGCCTGACACTCATCATTCAGTTCGGGATGGTTACAAGCCACCCGTGTCTCATCTTGAATGGCCACGAGATTGGTTCTCCGTTACATGCCACATGACTCTAGACTTGCTTATTACTTTCTTCCAGTTTGTCAGCCAAATTCGCAGCGATTGTCGTTTTGTTCAGTTGTGGATCCAAAGTAGTATATTAGTGAATGGGAAAGCATGGAGTCTGGATGCCAGGTTCACATTTCTTCAATCGGATCGAAGATAAGAAATAGCCATCTTCGTGATTGTTGCTGGCCGAAGTATCGGAGCGAAAGCCGTTCGCTCTTTGGCAGCACCAATAGAACAACATACAGATGAGCCCTGACAAGCTTACCGTTATCTATTTAGTCTCGAATCAATTATTAATTGTGGTCAAATGGGTAGAGCGGAAACCAATCTCGCAAAAGAGTATGTCCGCTGTTCTGAGATACATGTAAGAGCGGCTCATACTCTCTATGATGATGGGCAATTCGCATCGTCTGTATATTCGATGCAGCAGGCCGTTGAAACCGCGGGGAAAGCATTCTTACTCGCCCGCGGGGTTGTCACCGTGAAGGGAGTTAAGGAGCACAACTTCGAAGACTTGCTTAAAGACTACGCTCAAATCTCGAAGAGCGATTTGAAGAAGCTTAAGGGTGACTTCAAGGCAAATCCAGATATCTTCCTCAAGGGGACGAAGAAGGAAATCGAATTCGCACGTTCGAAGTTTGAAACCGAAATCGGCAAAAACATGGCAGGCATGAGTCTTACGCAGAAGGAGAAGGAATCCGCATCAAAGGCCCTTGCCACTATCTTGACGGGTTTCCTATTCACGCAACAGCATAATCAATGTACAAGGTATCCAGGAGGCATTCTGTCACCATGGGATTATACCGGGACCCTCGGCGTAGTTCAGATGGTTCCTGCCTTCCTTTCAGAAGTTGAAATACTCTTGGGAATCTTGAAAGTGGAGCTCACTTAGTGTCATGTCAGGACAATCCATTATTATGCAGAGCATATGTCGAAAGGTCCATTAATCTAATACTTCAACAAAGCCGCGGAGGCGTACAGGGTCCCAAAGATGCTCGTTGAGAGAGAATTCCAGTGTTCATGGCCTATCTCCTTTCAACCATAGTCACCCGCAATGTCGATTGAGAAAAATGCCATCGAATGATATTTACATTATCAACAACCGAGGTCTTCTTGAAACCGCAATGTTCTGGTTCCGGGAGGAGAAGGCACAGTGGTCGGATCGACATCATTTGCCTCAGAGAAACAGTAAGTGGGGGCGAGTTAAAGTATCTGGCTTGGAGAAATCAAGAAATTCGCTATCCAATTAACTTGAGAAGAGACGCAAAGCAACTTCAGGACTTAAAAGCTGTTTGATGAGCCACATTCTAGCCTTGCAAGGCTGCAGTACGAAAGGGCATTCACAGAATTGGAGCGAAGCTAGAGGAGAACATCTGGCAGAAAACCTCTCACTTGCGGTTCACTTTTTCTGGAAAGCATACTTGGGTGATTGCAGCAGCCATGCTCACATCTTGTTTCTAGCTTATTGGGGGTTACGTCTTAAATCACTTATGATTGAAAAGTGCCATGCTCAGATTACAAGATACCTTGAGCGGCCTCCAACCTGGAGAGTCAGAGAATTAGGAGAACGGATTCGGTCTTCATCGATGGTTTCTTTTAGATGGGGGCATTAGAGTCGGTCCTCCTTTCATCCAGCCAGCATGCATACTATTCTAATAACCCCGAGAGCGCCAAGAGCTTAGTAAGCTCTTGCTTCGACAGCTCACCTCGGGCGAATTGCTCGGCGATAGATTTCAGGAACTCATCGGGGTTCTTCCTGGCGTATTTCGCTAAGCCTTCCCTGGCGAGCTTCATAGCTTTGGTGGGTGCTAGCTCGGGGACCCTCGCCACTAATTGTGCCCACAATATTGCTTCTCCCGTCGTCTTTAGAGCTGCCTCGGTCTGTGATGGGTTGACCGGGCTAGATGTTGGTGTCTTGATCCTAGGACTCTTGCTCGGGCTAATGGTTGTTAAGGATCTCGGGCTTGGTGCAACCTGCGTGGTCTGCACCCCTTCGATGCCTTGGTTTCTCTCGACGATGATTCTCCTGAAAAGCTCGGGGACGGATATCCCCTTAGCCCTCGCTTCTGCTTCGAGGATTCCCAATAGCGGCTCGGGGATGCGCGTGCAAACCGCTCGGTTACCTTTAGACATGGAGAGTTCACCCCAACTTGCACAATGTTTACCTTACGATAATATCCTTGCTACGGCAGAGAGCGGCTACGCAACATTTTCCGTTGCCCTTCCCAACCTTTTCCGTGTAATCACCTCTCAAATTCCTCGTGATTATCCCGTCATCACCCCATGTCATCACCCCTGATATCGCCTCGTGTCATCACCAAGTCCCTGCGCTTGTCAAGGGGAGTAGAATTCGAGGCAATACTACTGAAAATCCTCAGAATCGATGAGACCGACAATCAAGAATAGCGGTCTTAATGATGTTAGCGGAGCCCCGCCTAACGATCGTCTTGGAGAAAAGGAAGATGAGAGGGTTTCTCAGAATTCGAAGTACACCGTACACATGCTCCTTGTCACCATCGTTCCATATTCCGTCGGTACAACGAGAGTCACGGTCGTTGAGCCACCCGCGTTGAGCGCGACCGTCTGCGAATTCGAATACATGCCCACTCCATTGTTAACATAACAGACCAGTGTCGTAGACCCATAAGCGCTCCCGTTGTTCGATACGTGCACAGTGAACGTCGTCGGACCGGAGAGGTCTTGATCGATGGACCACGACGCTTGGAAATCGGCGGTCGGCTGGTTCTGGATCATGGCGTTGGCAATTAGCAGAATAACGATAACCGCGATTATTCCAATGATGCCTACGGCAAGAAAGAGTTTCTTCCTGGACCTGGTCGGTGCCTTGCTTGGCGATGCATTACTAGATGTGCTCGATTCCATAGATTGTCCTCCTTCATTTTCCTTTTACGTTACAGGATTCTGTAATCGGTTGCATAGGTATCACATAGGATATTATATAATTTAGGTTTCAGAATCCGGTTTCCTATAACATTTTCTTTTGTAGGCAAAGCCGGATTCCGGAAGTCGAATGATGGAAGCGGATTCGGTCCTCGATCTGGACCATGTGGCCGGAATACTTGTTTTCCTATTGAATCACGAGGATTCCTTTGCGACTGAAATCAGGCAGGTCATGGGGAATTACGAACGATTGAGCAGGATCCTCAAGAGGCTCGAACAGTCTGGATTGGTGAGCATAACCATCGAGAAGAAGCCGAGGGTCTCTCACAAGGTGAGGCTGACCGAGAAAGGCAGAAAGATAGCCAAGAAGTATGAGGAAATCGAGGCGATGCTTAAGGCCTAGTGCCATCTGAGTGTTCATCTGGCATTTCTTTCTTGAATTCGTCAGTCTTTGGATAGCCAAATTGTAAGCCGACAATCAATTTATCATTTTCCGATTCTATTTACTGCCCCCAAACAGTAGTGCTAGGGTTGTAATGTGAGCATTTCCCCTCTTTGCTATTGATTGTTGGAAGGTAATGAAATCCGCCGAAACCGCGCACATTCTTACTAGCTGATGAAAATGAAATTCAATTTCTTTGTATGATGCAGAGTCAGCTCTGAATCCTTTTCAAATTTTCACTTTCAAATAGACTACATCTGATTCGATTTTCGCCATTCCTTAGTTTCATCATATCCAGTCGCTGTCAATAATTCAAAAAGTTCATCCTGTTCTTTGCTTAATTCTAGCAAGGCTAAAATGGTTTGTCTCACAATATATCGCAGTCCGAAAATATCGAATTCTTTAGTATTCTTAGAGTTCTTCTTATCATGAGGCCCGTGAACAATTGCTGATCTTCTATCATAAATTTCAGCTATTTTTTTCTTGACATCCTCACAATCTTTTCTGTCTTTTCCCAATAGGACTGCTCCGTTTCGCGATAATTTGTATCTTGTTTCCGATCCTCCATCGCAGAGCATCGATTCTAAAGCCGTGGTCAAGCACACATGCATCATTCCAGGATCGGGGACCTTATATGAGAGCTTAAGATTCTCGAACGCGAATTGAAGGTAACTTGGTTCGAGGGGTATTATGCCATTCTTTGCATTAGCATTAATCCTCTCAACATCATTATCGGTAAGGTTCATTTGGCTATTGACGTAACGAATTCCCCCAAAAAAGACAGAGAGAAGTCGCCTTCTACCAGTCGCTCTTTCGACATAAGTGTAATACCTTCGAGAAAGATAGGGAGCACACTCTCCGAATAGCATACACGAGTCAAGAGTCATGAGAATTTCTTTTTCATAATCTCTCTGGAATCTTCCAACATCTCCAAGAGCCCCAGCAATTGGCTTTGGATCGATCGAATCAGATGTGAATCTTCCTCGGATGACCGTGAAGAATGCCCGTCCCTCCTCAAATTCGGTCTCGTCGAAAACATCAATCTTTTGAGACAAGGAAGGCGGTCCATCTATCTCAGAAAGCTCCTCAAAGAGGTCATTGATTTCCATTCTTTCAACTGTTAGTCCTTCCTTGAAATGAATCCTCGAAAGAGACTTATTGGCATTTGCGACAATAGCCATATAGCCGCAATCAGTGGAAGGCATTCAATGCCTTCAGAAGGTTTATTGTTATATTTAGCCTTGCAAGTCACTATTTATTATCGAAGACGCAATTCAGTTTGACCACACATTCCGATATCACTCAGGGTGAAATTAGTGCTATCTTACGAGAAGCTTTCTGATGTTCCTGGCTATGGCAATTACTATGTTGGGTTCATCGATATTTTGGGCTTTAAGGAATTGGTGAACCGATGTTTTGGTGGTGATGATGGGCGATTGCATACCACGCTTTGCAAAGTGTTCGAGGATCTCCCTCACTATTTTAAAGGTGAGCCAAGTTCATTCTATGAATCTTACGAATCAGGGGAACCAATGCCAAAAACGGGCACTTTATGGATGTCCCCTTATATCGATGAGATATTTGACTTGTCGTTCTTCTTTTCCGATTCCATAATATTGTGCACAAAGAAATCCAACAATATCGATGATGACGTAAAGCGCCTGGTTACCCTTTGCTCGATAATGAGTAGGTATGTGAAATTATTATTGCTAAACCCAATAGACGGTAGAACATTCGCTGTAAAACTCCGAGGTGCCATTGCATCTGGACCAGCAGTGATATTTCCGGCAACAAAGACGTTCTATGGGAAGTCGATAAACGATGCTTATGAACTTGCTGAAAGCCAGAATTGGGTTGGCGCTGCCCTTCACGATTCGGTTGAGATTAATGCATTGGGCGGAGAATACCTACAATCCTTAGTTGGATTTGACAAACCGCTATATCGTTACTCATCGATCCCAATCGATAAGCAAAGAGAGAAATACGATTCTAGAATCCGATATGCATTGAATTGGGTTCGATATCATCCAGCGGGCAAGGATTGGTTCCCCCACATCGCCAAGAATAAGCCATTAGGGAGAGATATCGGTCATCATTTGACAACCATGAAATGGAATGAACTGGTGGAGAAGAAGAACAATACCATTAGATTTGCAATGAGCGTCTGTGATGAATATGCGAATGCAAAAGAATACCAAGATCCATATTCGAAAGGAGGCAGTCATTATAGCGAGGGTTCCTATGACATGTCTGAACTATTCAAGATCGAAAGGAGCGATTGACTGATATTTCATTAACTGTTTACAGAATCAACTGATACTCCATTCGCTTCGCCTCGGAGTTCAAACGGGAGTCTACCTTAATTGAATTGGCAGCTTTCACNNGGGGGGGGGGTTTGAAGAGGGCGGTGGTGCTCATTCAGTCTATCCACAATCTATAGCAATAAAAATGCCTATTTCAGATCAAGGTGCGGCATCAGATCCTCTTCGAGCCCTCTTCTTTAGGTTCTTTATAATTTGGTTAGCCTCATCCAATATGTCGTCATAGGTGAGTATTTCGATATTCCTGGCAAACACTGCTTTATGAGCTTCCAGGACGTTTTTCTGGGATTCATTTCTTCTTCCAATTACTATTATCCCCTTTGGATATAAGATGTCCATTCCTGTTTGTTCTTTGTGAGAGAGATAATTCTTGTAATAGTAGTCAAGGTAAAGAGCCATCTGGGACACAGCATCTTTTAGTTCTCCACTCATCCTGATTGTCTTTGCCCCGCTAAACAATGGATCATCTGGTCGCTTCAGTTCGACGATGTCATAGAAACCGGTGGCCTTCTCAAGAAGGAAGTCGTTTCTGCCCTTGAGTCCTGCCCAGGTTTCTCTGTGAGCTCTACGGTACTTCCCCCCGAACATCCAGAAATGATGGTGAAGGAAGACCTCAAGTTCATGTTCCTTGACCGATTTCTTCTTCATCATTCTCTCGAAAGCTGTCAGGTCCATTTCCATCTCTGGCAATCTATTACGCGTTTCTCGCACCTTAACCTCTTCAAGTTGCTCTTCCAATTCGGAGACTCGCTTGAATAGAGCAATTGAACCAAGATTCTTCATTTCTTTACCATGATACGTTTGGATTGCTGCTACGATTGTTGAGAGCTGCCCTTTGCTTGAGAAATTATACTTTTGTCGCTGGCTCCATCTATCTTTCTTTCCATTCCATTGCCAAGCGTACAACCTAAGTTGCTCTTTTTCCTGGTTGCCGTACTTGACCCTTACAAGGAGAATCGCTTTCCACCATCCTCTTCCCTTGGAGAGAGTTCTTCCAGCCAAAATGTCCACTTTTGCGGGAAACCCTTCCTTCTCAGGAAGAATCTTTGACAAGGCGTCGATAGGTGGATGTCCCATGCTGTTCGTAGAAGCAACATCTTGCGGAATAATAAGGGGTCGCATCGGAAAACGACTTGTGCTGAGGAATGAATTTGAACCCACCGAAAAATGAATTAAATGGCATTTGGCGGCAATGCAACTATCCTCCGAAATAAGAGCAAGGGAACGATATGAACGGTTCTTCAATTGTTTAAGTCATGCTCGCATTCTGTTTCTAACTTATTTGGGGGTGAGTCGAAAAAAGGAAGAGGTGAGATACAGCAGAGTCTATGCTCTGGAGACTCGTTGAGCAGCACAAGAATTGACCAGAACTTAATTTAGAGGATTCAAGAGAAGCGGGAAGAGACATTCTCTCCCTGAGAATGCCAGTATTTTGATCCAATGCCCAATCAGCAGGAAATCGACCAACGGAACTCAAACTCCTTTCCCCCTTCTGACAGTGTGCCATCGCTCTGAATCTGGTCCCTGGGTGCGCTTGGTCAAACCATCTTACCACAAACCATTTGTGCGCCATCACTAGTCTTTGTCATTGATGGAGGACGAATGCGCCTGTTAACCAGAAATAAATGCCCCTTCTCGAAATGCCAGGGACTTGCCACAATCATATTGCTGGGGATGCTGCTTCTTTCACTGGGCAGCCTAATGGAAGTGCCCGGCAGCGCCGTCACCGCGAGAACGACCCCGTTGATTCCAGCCGCAGTCGCCAATACCTCGCTCACGCAGACATACCCAAACATAGCCATCTCCGATGAAGACAACAGGGGCGAGCTCTTGGAATCGCTCTCTTCGAGCTTCGGTCTCAACGCTTCGTCGATGACTCCCGCGGACGGCGCACCATTTCTGGAGGTGAATGACTTCCGCCCCCCCTCGTCCCAGAGCGACTTTGACACGTACCTTGGAGGATATACCCTCTACGACCTGAAGAGCACGGAAGCCGAGATCTGGCTGTACTATACCAGCTCTGGATCACTGACGAACTGGGTAGTCGTCCTTAGCCACTCGAACATAGTTGCTTCCAACGCTTCAACCTCTTGCCTGGAGAATACCACGAGAGATGTTGCCAGTCTGCTGGGCGTACCGATACCAAACGATCCGGTCATCTCAACGATTTCTCTGCCTTATGCAAACCGTACAGCGGTGATGATGAGCGAGGAAGTCGATGGGTTCACGCTAGCAGGCTGCAATATATTCGTGTGCGTCTACGACAGAGAGGGGGCGCTGACCATCGTCCAGTGCCGCACTTTCTTCTCGATTCCTTCGATCATGGACATCAGCCCCCAGTCCGCTTTATACATCGGGCGTGAAGAATCTCCGAAGCTTTTCCTGAATTCAAGTCAGGACGTAGTCCTTTCTGATGGGATCGTTGGTGTTCGTTTGTGCCCAATTGATTCCTATTTGTATTCAGGGGCTGGGAATAATACGACAGTCAATGGGGAAACGCAATTCCGTCTCGGATATGAGTATGTCGCAAACGTGAATGGCACCTCTCAGGGAGTCGCGGTCAGCTATAAGGTGCTAGTGGCTGTCGATGTCAACACTGGCGAAGTCCTGGTGGACGGCAGATCGCCGATCCCCGTCCCGGCGAACGGCTCCACGCAGTTTGTGTTGTTCTGGCAGATCGGATTGACGTTGTTTCTTGCGTCTTTATCATTGTTGTTCGTTCTCGGTCTGGTATCCCTCCCCCCAGAGGTGGCATTCGGAATGGTAAGCGCATTCGCCCTCATCGCGATGCAGCTCAGAGGCGCAGAGATTCTCGACAACTTCACGCGGGGCAGGATCTATGGCCGCATCGACTCAAGGCCGGGTATCTCATTTTCGGAATTGAAGGAGGATCTGAAGCTGGTCAATGGCAATCTTGCTTATCATCTACTAGTACTTGAAAAACTCCAACTCATTGATTCAACAAAAGAGGGTAGGGCAAGGCGCTATTGCGTAAAGGGCAAGCGCTCATCGATCCGATGGGGCGCGTTCCTGGGAAAGACCGAGGAGCTGATACTCCGCGCGTTGGTGGGGAAGGGAATGAGGACGAACAAGGAAATCGCGGTGGATACCGGGGTCTCCAAGCAGAGGTGCTCCTATAATCTGCGATTGCTTCGTGCCAAGGGTCTGATCGAGAATTCGGGTTCAGGCTGGACAGCCATTATGAACAATGAACTTGAGACAATGACAACTCCAGAGCGTGGATCTGGAAGCATCCAAGCCAATCCTATCCGTCCAACACTCTAGATTGAGTGTTCGCTTGCAGGCAACTATGTAATTCAGGTGGCTAAGCGATTAAGACTCCGCTTTAGACTGTTATGTTCAATTGTGATCGATGCTGATGAATTAGGTGGCAGTCGCCTCGTATTCCTGATAGTTGCCGGTGAACAATGTATCAGGATTCTAAAATTCCGTTTTGAGCAGTTGCTTAAGGATTGCGTGCTCTGGAGGGGGATACAGGGAGCGTGCGGTGTTTAACTCAATCGATGATATGCAACAATCCTCTGCGCAAGCATGCGCTCTTCAAGGACAGATCCGATGCATGCGTGCGGCAAGGGATGCGCATAGCGGAGTAGTTCTAGCGATTTTCAATGATTTCGAAACGAAGAGCGGACTCCGGCAAGCAGTTACAATAAGAGAAAGGTCGATGTTCGAAGGAATTACCGAGAGCATTCCCGGCAGTCTCTCGATAATATTGCCGAGTAACTCTGAGAAAAATGTCGAGAAATGCTCCGAGAGTTCGAATTCCTGAGTAACTCCGAGAAGTCCGAGAGGCTTCTGAGAAGAAGGATGGGTGTTTTTCTCTCGGACGGGTCTCGGAGCTCTCTCAGAAGTGGAAAACTCTGAGAAATGTGAGTAGATGAGACAATGCCTTTCGAAGACTCTACACACTTAACAGACCTTAACCGGATGCATTAACAGGCCGAATAGTTGCGAACTCAATCCAAAATTGAAGGAAAATATGTGTGGACAAGTCACCCGCTTATTCATTCGCCGCGAGTGGAGGAAGGCGAGTTGATTGTCCAATACTTCCGAGTCTCCCTCTTTTCCGATAATGCCAAAGGACAAGAATCCCTTTCTTCTCTTTCTCCTTTGAACTTCAGTTCTTTTATACCTGTGTACTTTTACACCTCTGTACTTCATCACTGAAATCCATTCACACGGTTGTGTTTCTTTCCATAATCCAACTTTCCATCGAATAAGGCAGGAGCGGTTTTATAAAATCAAAAATGGAGGCGGGCGCCGCGCGATCGTCCGCCTCGCTGTGAGGGGCTTTTAGTTCCCAACCTTCGATTCCTCTCCATTGACCGGGGTTTGGATCGGGTCTTCTATCTCCTGCTCGATCCGATCTATGAAGTCGCTTACTGTTTCTTCTGGCACTCCATCTTCTTCAAGCTGGTCTTCAAGCTCGACGAGAATTGCGGCCGTTTGTCTTTCCATGTTTTTCACCTCCTTTTTCTTTGATGGGTGTACAAAAATTACTCTCATTAGAAAAAGGATTTGTACGGAAAATTTCCGGCGATTTTCTCGCTTAAGCATGGTCAGGATCATGTTGTCAAAAACCGACTGGCTGTCATTTGACTTAAGCAATTTAAAAGGCTATAGCCTGCAAAACACGATAACAAGGTTGATAAATATTTCCGATTTTTGGGAAAATCGGAAGCCCGTGCTCAAAGAATTCAAAAATGCTCGTTCTGTCTCCCCCTTTCTAATTCATTCGCAACTAACCAGGCTCACATTCCAGCGGGAGCCTCCTGAAGAGTTCGATTTCGATGAGACTTATTTCAAGCATATCCAGACATGTATTCTTTATTGCTTATCGAAGATCTGCGTGAACTCTTTGGCTTTTCGTCTTGCCATGCTTCACATAGCCTCCTCCCTGCATCTGCGGCTTCTATGTCAGCGTAATACCGCTGGGTCACCTCGATAGACGAATGCCCAAGCTGTTTTGAGACGTCCACCATGAGGGTGGGGTTCCTCTTCACGGTCAGCGATGCGAATGTACTGCGAAAGTCCTTGATTTGGAAGACTATTCCAGTTGCCTTCCTTAGCTCATCCTTGAGACAACGAAAATAGTTTGCGGAATAGATCGATTCCTTACCCCTGTTTATCCTCGGGATCAGGTGATGGGCACTATTTACTCCCTCAGATTGAAGGTAAACTTGTCGTTCCTTCAGAAATGTCAGGACTGCCTTCCTCGCGAAAGGCATGATGAATACCAGTCGCCTGTCGCCGTAGCAACCCACTCCTTTTGGATAATTTACGCGGAACGTCCAATTGTCCGTGTCTACGTCCTCGAGTCTTGCCAATCTCAGCTCCGAAGGTCTCACACCAGTCCCAGGGTAGAATGTGGTCATGAAACGCATTATCGCCCCCTTCCACCCCTTGATCTGATTTGCTGCATCCTGGATCATCTCCAATTGTTGCTCGCTCAGGTGGCGTATAGGTTTATTCCTGCGCTTTGGAAACAGGTTGGGGGAATCGCTCTTCATTACGTCAATAACACGATTTCCACAGGACTTCAGCAAGCAGTCCAGGTATCTGATTTGCTTTTCGATTGTTTCACCCTCGAGAGGTCGGTCGCCTTCGTTGAGCTCGTCAAGGAATCCTCTTATTTCCTTTCTACCCATTTTCCACGGGTTAGTTATGAACTCTGGCTCTTTTGCTTTGAGACCCTCCATCACAACGACGATGTGCAAAAGCATTCGCCTCTCATTAGCCAGAGTGGTGGTTTTCACATGTAGCTTCCTATTTGTCAGATACTTTAGTGCTGCAGAACGCAACGGGTACCTCATAGCCCCTTTTCGATGGCCCCCTCGCTGGTCGGCCTTGGGTCGCCCTCTATGGGTGCCCCTTGAAGTTGTCCTATCACATGTCTCTGGCCTCTTGGTCGATGCTGATGATTTCATGTGGCAACCTTCTGAAGAATCGGAAGCTAAAAAAATCCATCTTGAACGGATTAAGAATCTCGAGATAGAACGATGGCTTTTGGACCTTACATTATTACATTTTCCTCGATCCTGCCAACCTCGTTCATATCTGCTTCCCAGTTTCTGAAATCCTTCTTCCTCGATAGCCATATCGATTCCAGCCCTTCCAAGTGAAGCTCGTCAAGGAAGCGCATATCGGCGCAATCGATGACAGCGACCTCGGTTCCTGGGCCAACCAACGGTGCTCTTTCTGCCGCCTTCTTTGCTGCAAAGATGTGGACCAATGATTCAGGAAGGTCCATCGAGGATTGAAAACCAGTGTAGCCCAAAGACGTGAGCGCGTGAGCGGCACCTATTCCAATCGCATTGTAGCCAATGTCGAGGCTTCTGATCAATTTCGCACGATTGTCAAATTCATGTATATGGCCACCACCTCTATCCACACCAACAAGCATGACCTCGAACCCCAACCTAATATCATCCATGTCATTCTGGATCGAATTGCCTAGCTCAGGATCAAGCTCATTTCGGAGTCCTTGGAACGTCGTGATGCTATCGATGCCTTTGGGCAGTAATATCGCCTGCTCAACTTGCTCCTTCAGGAACATGGCAGAGACCTTCGATGCACTTTGGGCAATCTTGCATAATGGCATCTTCTTTTCACTTACAATTTCATCATGAAGCATCGCGTAGTAATCTTCAATCAGGGACGCATTTCCAACTGCCGCCAATGCGCACGTTTTCGTGAGCTTCATGATTGTCGAGATGTTGCGATCAGCATAGGTCCCGAATTCATATTCATCACAACCTTTCATCTCGTCCCTTGCAACTATTATATTCTCACCGCCGTTGCAAACTACCGCAATCTCGACCATCGAATCCCTCAAATAATATGAGCAGCAAAGGAGGATTTATGCCTTTGGCCAGACATTTTCCAAGGTTGGAAAATTCAGGCTTGTAGCTCATCAATAAATGCGTTGAAAAACAAGGAGGCGACAGAGGTTTAAACTCCGATTTGAGTACAATTGAAGTCTGGGGCTCAGATTCCTCAGTCTTCTTCCATGATCTCTTTGCGCTGGCTTCAAATGATTCCCTTGCTCTGGCAGCGTGCTCAATTTCCTACTATCGGTGTTTCTCTAAATCCAGTCTAAATATCCATTTCCCACATGTAGGGCACCTGAGGTGCCAAGTTCCTGACTCTCAATCCCTTCGATTATTCCTAATCTTTTTCGCTATGCTTCGCTATTACAAACGCGAGGGGTGAGAATACTTTCGTATTCACCAGAAGGTTCATGACGATCTGTTATCGAATCTTACTTCAACAAGCTCGTTGCTGGGGTCGTAATATGCATGCGTTCCTTCGACCAGTCCTTTCGGATTCAATCGGACACAGACCGCATGAATCAATTGACGATTTGGTCCGCTATATTGGTTTAAGAAATGCTTTGAGGAATTGATGTTGATAAAAAAGGCCAGCCTATAAGCAAGCTTGTCGATTATCTCATCTATCGCAGAATAGTCTTCACTCGCCTTCCTCGCAGACCCGCGCAACTTCAACTCAAATACGATATAATTGTCTTTTCTTGGATCGTGTTCTTCAGACGTTGCAGGGACATGGAGAATAATATCTGGTCTCAAAGTTGTGTGATGTCTAATGTCTCTCTTCTGAGCTTCCACTTCGAAAACCATTGGTGGAATTGCCACAGCCTGTAATTCGTTTTTTAGAGCATAGTAGAGTTCAGCCTGATATCCACGCTCAGTTTTAAAAAAAAGAGGATTCTTCACCGATTTGACTGCTCTCAGTACTCCGTCGACGATATCAATTGGTTCTTGCATCATTTGCATCCTACGGCAGTATTCTCGCATTAGAATATAA
>PNBI01000074.1 GCA_003135935.1 Methanomassiliicoccaceae archaeon | reverse complement strand
GATAAACTTTGTGGTATTTTAATGTGCCAAATAATTCTGATGACTGGCACATTCTGATTGGTATATGAATCTGTAGCTAGATTCGACTCTGAAGGTTATTGTTGCTAGCAAATAGGCCACTCATCCATATAAAGCCTAAAAACGGATACGCATACGATAGAGATGCAGGATGCCACTGAAACCCTAAGATCACTGGGCGAGCCGATCGTCAAAGAAGCGTTCGATGACCTTTTCGAACGGCGGATAACCTCCCCTATGGCCAAAAGGGTTTTGAAGAGGTTCTCTCGTCGGTGGACAGATTATACGCGCGCTGCATTGATGGTGATGGCCTGTCAGGCGGTAGGCGGTGATCCGAAATCGGTGCGGCAAGCTGCAAAGGGACTGGTCCTAGCTGGCGGTGCTTTCGATCTACACGATGACATCATCGATCGTTCTTTTCTAAGGACTGAGAGATCTAAGAAGAGCATCCAGGGGATGTATGGAATGGAGGCTTCTCTGCTAACCGGGGACGCCCTGATGATCGAGGGGCTCATCCAGCTTTCCTATATGCCTGGCGTGCCTGAAAAGACCGCGAGGAAAGCGGTAGCGGTCATCCAAGACGGCCTCTTCGAACTCGGATCAGCGGAGATGGAGGAGCTCCAGTATGTCAGAAACCTCGATGCGACACCCAGGAGCTATTTGCGCATCGTCCACATGAAAGGGGCAGATGTTGAGTCATATACCAGAGTCGGAGCGATACTCGGTGGAGGGACAACCAGGGAGATCGATGCCCTCGGAACTTTCGGTCGCTATCTTGGAATGATCTGTATAATCAGGGACGATATCGTTGATACATTTAACGATCTGGTCGAGTGCCGTTCCAGGCTGACTAGGGAGAGCTTGCCGCTCCCCGTCCTCTACTCGCTCAAGGATGAAAGGGTAAGCACGATGTTACGAGATTTCTGGTCAAAGCCAAAGGATGGCCAAATCACTGACGAGGAGCTTACGCAGCTCATTGAGCTTGTCACCCACAACAGGGGATTCGAGAAGGGGCAGGCGCTCATCGACCGCTACATAAGAACGGCAAAAGCAGCGCTCGGCCCGATCAAGAATCCAGAGCCTTTCAAGCAACTATTCTATCGGTAAGCTCCAAGAGGGGGTGCGTACCGTTACAAATGAGAAAACGAACATGAAAAGAGCGAAGCGAAGCATCAATCAGGTTTATGAGCAGATTATCGCATCTATCTGGAAGGTGCGAATTTGAACAAGCTCCTCACTGGTGCTATACTCTTCCTGGCCATATTCATGGTCTTGCTTGGAATGATATTCATCATTGCCTCTGGGATGGAGAACATCGCCACTGGCGCGGCGTTCGTTATAATAGCGGTGATACTGTTCATCTTCTCTTACCGAACCACCAAGATCGAGGCGGCCAAGCCCTCGGTAGTTAACCAAACCTTCCAGGTAAAGATGGAGGGCTCCGGCGAGCTAAAGGAGAAGGAATTGCGCTGCAAATCTTGCGGAGCGCCCTTGACCGAAAAGAATCTGAAGGTCGTACAAGGAGGGGTGATGATGACCTGTCCCTACTGCGGAGCGGTATCGGCATTGGAAGAGGCACCAAAGTGGTGACGATGGAGCGATTGAAAGTGTCTCGTATCAAGATCACCAGGATTTTCTCCTGCGCGCTCATCGCCTCGATGCTGCTTCTCATTGCCTTCAGCGCGTTCGGCGCTCCCATCGCGACAGACTGCAAGGCACAGAATATTTCGTTCTCGGTATCCGAGGAGCGGGTCAATGTGACGATCCAGAAAGACGGAAGCGCCGATATCCGATACTTCTTTGCCTTCACGAACGTCGACTTCCTGAACGGAGTCGACATCGGGATGCCGAATTCCTATTACGATGCCTCGTCAGCCTCTGCTCACATCTTCATTGATGGCTTGGAGTACGCCCCCCTTTCGGTCGGAGCGTCACCTTTCGTCGATCCAGGAATGGCGGTGGAGTTCTCGACCTCGACGATATTCGCCATTCAAACAGCTCGGGCATTCCAATTGGACTTCTCGGTAAATGTCCCTCATATGGTCTACCGGAACGTTCTGGCAAATGATTCGGTCGGGGTCAAGTTCCGGCCGACCTGGTTCGACCCAGCTTATCAGGTAGGGAGCACCGATCTGCTGGTATCGAAGATCATCTTCCCGCAGGGCTTCTCCAACATCTCTCAGGCAATGTGGCTGGAGAGCAGTCCCTGGGATAACATAGAATTGAACGGTACCATTGGCAAGGTCGTGGCGACCTGGACGAGGACATCGGTCAGCCCGAGCGACCAGGCCAGCGGCTTGTACGATGTTGGCGCGGCATTCCCGATGCAGTTCGTGGACCAATTCTTCGAGCCACCGGTGCCCCCTGGCCCCAACATCATTGGAGACTTCATCGATCTGTTGGTGCTCTTGGCGCCCATCCTGATCATCGCCCTGATATTCGCTGTCATCATCGTGAGCGGAATCAACAAATCCAGAAAGCTAGCATCCGATTACTTCGAGCCCAAGATGGACGTCATCGGTGCCGGCCCGAGGCGCGACCTGACCGCCGTGGAGGCCGCTGTGGTCCTTGAGCGACCGATCGAGATGGTGGCCACGATGATTCTCTTCGCCCTAGTGAAGAAGAACCTGGTGCGAGTCATTTCCGAGGAGATGCCGATGCGTTTGGAGCGAGTATCGCTCAAGGGGGAATATGCCTATGAGACCAGCTACTTAGGTGCTATCAAACCAGATGGGACGATCGACCGGACCCTCCTGAAGCAGGCCATGGTCTCGCTGGTACGCAACACCTCAGACAAGATGAACGGCTTCGACCTCGTGGCGACCAAGGGCTACTACGGGAGAATATGCGACACCGCCTGGCAGCAGGTCCAGCAGGCGGGAACTCCGGAGGAGTTCGCCAAGGCGCTGAGCGAGAAGAACGATTGGATGATGCTCGAGCCCGATTACGAGAGGAGGATGAACCGTACCATCATCCTGATTCCGCCGATAATTGTTCGCCCTGGAGGACCTGGTCCGGTGGGGACCTCTGGCAAGGGAGTGGGGAATATAGCGACCGACTACGTCAGCAAATTGAAGAACACGAGCAACAACTTGGTGAACGACATGCGCGGCCTTACCAAGGAAGTGGCGCCACTCTCCAATCCTGCGCCGATCGTTCCATTGAGCCAAAGGCCTGCCGGGGGCACGGGCCCGTCCTGCCATTGTGCCTGCGCTTGCGCCTGTGCCTGTGCTTGCGCCGGGGGCGGAAGATGAACCGCTTGGGACAATGGTGGGCTGAGATTCACGGCAAAGGCCTAGATCCTGGCATCTACAAATTCGATGGAAAGGGGGAGTTCGCCCACCATCGATTCCATTTGAGGATAGACTCCGCCCAGAAAGGCATCTTGCTGGTCGACGCGTCCAGCCTCATTTTCCTGAATGGCACGGGCATAGATCATGTGAGGTCTGCCCTCGAAGGCCGGAGCGACGACCAGATGGCAAAGTACATGACCCGGAAGTACAAGAACCTCGAGCGATCGAAAGCGGTGCAGGACTACGCCCTGATCAAGGAGCAATTGGTCCGGTTCGTCAACGGGGATCAAGAAGTCCTCAACACCATTGGCTCTGACAAGCTCACCTTAGGGTCGGATGATTTTCCAGCCCCCTATCGCATGGACCTCATCCTGACATATAGATGCCAGAACAAATGCGAGCACTGCTACAATGAGCCCAGGCAGCTGGAGGAGCTAACTGTCGATCAGTGGAAGGAGGTCATCTCCAAGCTCTGGAAGATCGGCATCCCTCATGTCGTGTTCACTGGTGGCGAACCCACCCTTTACCCAGGCTTGCTCGACCTCGTCATCAAATCGGAGGAGTTCGGGCAGGTGACCGGGCTGGTAACGAATGGTCGGAAGCTTCGAGAGCCTGGCTTTCTAAAAGAGCTGGTCACCAAAGGTTTGGATCACGTACAGATTACGGTCCTCTCTCACAGAGAGGAGGTCCATGATGCGCTGGTAGGGGAAAAGGGGGCGTGGAAGGAGACGATGGAGGGGCTGAAAGTGGCGGTTTCGGAGGATGTGTACCTCACAACGAACACCACGATAATGCGCTCCAATGCCTCAGAGATCGAAGAAACGATGCGCTTCCTAGTATCATTAGGTGTGAAGCATATCGCCTTCAACGGCATCATCCGCTCCGGTGGAGGAAAGGAGACCGAGGGCATAGACTATCAGGAGATGTCTTCCATCCTCGAGCGATTGAAGAAACTCGCTGGGGAGAGCGGCGTGAAGATGATATGGTACACCCCGACACCGTATTGCGAGCTCAACCCCATCACCAGCGGCTTCGGCATAAAGCAGTGCACTGCTTGCGCGCTGAACATGGCAATCGAGCCTGATGGCACTGTGCTACCTTGCCAAAGTTACTATAAGCCAGTAGGCAACATCTTGAAAGACGATTGGAAGGTGATATGGAACCACGATCTTTGCAAGAGCATCCGGGAACGGAAGTCCCTTGATGGCAAGTGTTTGGACTGCAACCTCATGGACACCTGCGGAGGCGGTTGTCCCTTGGCGCGGGAACACGGCGACTACATGTGCATGGATCGGCACTCGTCTGCATGATTCGACCTAAGCCTTTCGTCCGAAGGCGTAAAAGACTGGATTGAATTGGAACAGATCGCCGGTTCTGAGGGCTTCTTCCCAAACAGTCTTCCCCGTTCTCAACGGAGCGCCGTCGACATGCCTTTCAGCAGCTCGCTCAATGTTGCCCCATTCCTGTCCCGACTGATTCCGGAGCATATCGATGCTCCATACGCCCTGATGAACGCCGATTTCCGCCTTCACCCCATTCTCGTTGAAGAACGACCTGAGCTTCCTGCCGACAAAGGGATCTCCCCCGAATTCTTTGATCTCGACGGCAAGGTACCTCGTCAGCTCGGTCAGCTCGGCCGGTTGATCGACTCTGCCACCATAATCCGGTTCCGCCAAGCAAACCACCCAATGCTTGGCGACTCGTTTCATTTCACCAATCGCTTTCACGGGATCGTTGAGCCATAGCATCAGAAATGAACAATAGACCAGATCGAAACTGTCGTCCTCATAAGGGAGATCATACACATCCGCTCGAGCGACCTGCAACCCACGGAGTCTTGCACTTTGTACAACGCCCAGATCCTTATCGACTCCAGTCACGTCGAAATTCCTTGCCAACAGTTGCATTACGTATCCAGGGCCACAGCCGACGTCTAGTGCCTTGAGATTAGTATCTTCTGGAGGTCTATTCTCCAATATCCTGGTCCTTAATAGCCAATCCCAGGAATCCCGTAGCCAGGTTGCCTGCCGGCGCAGTTGCTCCTCAGAAAATCTGCAATCGTCTCGCACGTGAGAAGGATGAGGTTCGACAGAATGACGTTTTCGGTCTGATACCCGCCCTCGTGATTTCTTGGGCGAGATGCATGGGCGATGATGCTGATCTGGAAAGGATATGACCCCGTTGTCATCAGCCATCAATCCAATGAAACGAATAGGGTACTTTGTCTTGTAGAAAGGTTCAATAACATGGCTTGGCCAAGATTACCATGCACAAGTGAAAAGGGTTGATTGAATTGCCTGAAGCCACTCTTCTGAAAAGGGTAAGAAAGCTTAGGGACCGGCCATACCCCGGTGGCAACATTGTTTATTGGATGAGCCGAGACCAACGAATCAGTGACAACTGGGCGCTGGACCATGCAATGGATCTGGCCATCGAGAATAAGGCGGAGCTTTGTATCGTCTTCTGTCTCGCCCCGGAATTCCTGGGAGGAACCCTCAGACAACATGGGTTCATGATCAAAGGGCTTCAGGAGCTGGAAGTCAAAGCCCGATCATTCGGGATCGGGTTCTATCTCTTGGAAGGTTATCCAGAGATATTTCTGCCTTCCTTCCTGCACGCGGTCGGGGCCGGGCTCGTGGTCACGGATTTCGACCCCCTACATATCACAAGGGCGTGGAAAAGGCGACTAGCTGGCGAGGTCGAAATCCCCATCGACGAGGTGGACGCGCATAACATCGTTCCCTGCTGGGTCACTTCGAAAAGAAGGATTTCCAACTATGACACTTTCCGTGCTCGGATTACGCCCCTTCTGGGCGAGTTCTTGATAGAGTATCCACCGATGAAGAAGATGCACCGTCCTTGGACCTTAGATGACCGGTCGATAGATTGGGAGCGGGCGCTCTCCAATCTGAAGATCGACCCCACCGTCAAAGAGGTAAAAGGTTTCATACCTGGTGAAGCCGCGGCCCAAACCGTAGTAGCTAATTTCATCAAGGATCGGTTGACCAGCTATCATCAGAAGATTAATGACCCTGTTACCCGAGGACAATCAGAGCTTTCCCCGTATCTCCATTTCGGCCAGCTTTCGTCCCAAACCGTCGCCCTAAGAGTAGGGAGATCGGATGCCCCCGAGGCGGCCAAGCAGAAATTCCTGGACCAATTGATCGTCAAGAAAGAGCTCTCAGACAACTTCTGCCTTCGAACCCCGGAATATGACACTGTTGGAGCATTCCCGGAGTGGGCAAGGAAATCCCTCAATGACCACCGTTCTGACCGGCGCGAGCACATCTTTACATTGGAGCAGTTCGAGAATTCTCAGACCCAAGACCCGCTTTGGAATGCCGCCCAGATGGAGATGGTGAAGACCGGAACGATCCATGGTTCGCTAAGGGCCTATTGGGCAGACAAGATATTGGAGTGGACCAAGAGCCCAGAGGAGGCTTTCGCGATCGCGCTATACCTCAATGATCGATATGAACTGGATGGTCGGGACCCCAACGGTTATACTGGCATAGCCATGGTAATCGGTGGCCTTTATGGTCGGCCCTGGAGTTCGAAAGAAGTTCTTGGCAAGGTGCAGAGACTGACCTATACTGGCATGAGATTGAGCTATGACACCAAAGCCTATGAACAGATGGTCAAAGGGCTTTGAAATTCGATTAGCATCTGTCTATTATGAATCGGGCGTTCGAAGTGGCAAACCCTCCCTCAATATCGATCCTTTTCGGCCCCACTGAGCGAGTATTTTGGAGCTGGCCCGTCCGAACCTTTAATAAGGGTTGGGCTTCAATAGCTTCAGTCTGAGGCATAATTATGGCTGATAAGGACGTTAGTGAAGTTCTAAGCGAGAAAGGCGCAGATTTGAAGAAGATGTTCAAGGACATGAAGGCCGTCCTCGAGCAATGGAAGTTCTCGGTCGAGGAGACAAAGGAAGGCATGAGGATCGAGATCCATGCGGTCGCCTTGGTGAAGCGCAAGGAAGAGAAGTAACAGGGCCGATCCCCAATCTCTTATTCAGAGTTCATTGACCCTTGAGGAGGCTGATCAGGTAGTTCTTCCTATCATCTGGAAGATCGATGTCCGGACGCTTCTGAACCAGGTCCATGAACTCTGCGGCTGCTTTCAAATCATTACTGTTATAGTATTTGCGAGCGATCTTGACGATTGTATCAAGCTGGCAGCAGCCGGCGAACGATGCGATTTGACAAGCTAGGTCATAAGCCTGCTTTAGATTTGGGGAGGCTGTCTCGGACAGATTGCCAATGTCAATGATATAAATGCGATCTCCGAGCATGATATTCTCGGGCTTGATATCGCCATGATAGATTCCCTGTTTGTGCATCTTCTTCAGGTAGCCGAAGACGGTATCCAATATGTCCGGGCTTACATCCTTCACAGAGGAGATTGGTTTGGCATTTAGGAACTCCGCCACCAACAGATAGAATGTCCCATCGATCGAATGGTAGCCCAATGGCTTTGCGGTAGGGATCCCGAGCTCGTAGATCGATTGGAGCACTCGGAATTGATATTTTGTCATCTCCTCCGGAGATTGAATGGCACCGAACATCATCTCCCTATCACTCGTGGCAAGATACAAGTTCTTGAACAGCTGGATGGTTCGTTCCGTGATTATCTCGCTGTTGCCGATGATCTTAGCAAAATAGATTTGTTCCGCCCCTCGTTCATTGGTCCCTCTAATCTTCACGGGGACCGAGAGCCTGGAACCGCCAGCACCGATTGGCCTGATCGATACGTTTTTGAGTTTATAATCCTCGTTCATTATGACTCGTATCCTTTGCAATATATTGCGGAACAACTCCTTTCGCGCGTTTGCCGGTGGGTCGCTCAATTCAGTCATGCCTGGCCCACCTCCTCAACCTCTTTCCTCAATTTCGCGCGTTCCATTCGCTTCTTCGTGATGCGCTGCTTGCGATTCCCCCGCCAGATATCAATGAGCATCACCAAACCTCGGTAACTATGGATCTTGAGCCCCTTCTTCACTCCTCTGCCGAGTTCGGCGACCGGCTTGCCTTTGTAGGCATAAATAATCCGCCAGACAACAAGCTCGGGGACGGTTATAGGGAACAGTTCCTTTGTGTCGATGATGATGTCCTTGCCCCTCACCCTCAACTCCATATCGATTACGCCCTCGCGTTTAATCGGCAAGGTGATCCCTTGACTGAAAAGGGCGCGGACCACTGCGTAGCTTATCACCTCGATGGTATGGAGGTCTATGGGTCTGTCGATCGTGGATTTATCCAATGCATCTTTTGGCGTGATTTCTGAGGTTTTCGATTCCTCCATGACTGGCTTGCTTCCGACTTTCTCATCCCTCTTCTCAAGTTCCTCTGCCTTGACCTTCTGAGCTTGGATCATCCTTTCTTGAGAAGCCATCTTTGGTTCATGCAGGTGGGGGGCGCCTTCCTTGTGGTATTCGCTAGTTAAATTGCCCTCGCTGTTACTGTCCCAAAATTTCTCGAATGATGCCAGGTCCGCCTCTTCCGTTGAGATTCCAATAGTGCCGTCCTTGTGATATTCCCCTAGTACTTTCTCTCCCTCGCGCTTCTCCCATTCCTCCGGGCAAAGCAATGGACTGGTGCATATCTCTGGCTTTTCGGTATCGCTGCCCTTCTTAGCCTGCTCTTCTTCGGTCAAGAATGCACCTACTTCTTCATTAGCATTTGAAACCGGGCGAAAATCCTTGTTCCGTCCGGATACTCTTCCATCGAGATCTTCCAACCCTCCATCTCAGCATTGAGGCTTTCAAAGAAACTATCCAGCTCGTCCACTATCTTCTCTACGTTCTCCGACTTTCCACCAACCAATTGGAGGACTGATGCTACTTTCTCCTTCTTGCCCATTCCAAACCCGATGTTGCTAAGCCAACCACGGTTTAATATCGTTTTCTGTTCTTGATTACTTGAACAGAATCGAAAAAGACTGCCGTCTGGCATATCTTGGTTCGGTTAAATGTCGGCTCATTAGCAAATTAGTTATAATGGTTGATTTTCTCAGGTTGTCTACGGACGAAATAAATATATGGGGGGATGAGGGCGGCTACTGCGGCGCGGACGAGCTGACCGCTTTCAGGAAAGAAGTAGAGAACGAGATCAAGAGAGAAGAAGAGCTAATAGAAAGGGTCAATAAGAGAGCTAAAGGCCAAACCCTCGGAACGCTGCTGGCCTGCCTCTTCATAGTCGGCGGGGCAGCCTTGATCTATCTCAAGCCCAGTGTCCTCTTCCCGTGGTTGATCATCGGAATATTGCTGTATTCGTATAATTTCATCATCCTACTAATCCCGACCACTACCGTTGAAAAGACGAAGATAAAAGACAGGTTCGACATCCAGAAGCTCTATGTCCAGTTTAAGGAGATTGCCACTCATTTGATATTCAGGAGAAGAAGACTGGCAATCGAGGTCGGATTGACCGTTTTCCTTGGCGGTATGGTCCCCCTGGCGCTTAGCTTCTCGATAATATTCGCCATCGGTCTAATCTATGCCATCAATTTCGGATTCCTGTCGAATACGATCGGCGTGCAATTGGCGGGGGACATCGCGACGCAGATCGTCCTCATCCTCCTATTCTACGTGCTCATGCTCGTATTAGAGCCTCACGCCCAAGGGATAACCAGAATCGCCAGGACCATCAGGGCCAGATTAAAGAAGACGCATTCGGACAACAAGCTAGAATTTGTTCTTCTATCGGTCCTGGTCGGGGGGCTGCTATTTGTCTGTACCGTCCTTTTCTTTGGCGCAATACTCCTTCCAGGAAGCACACTCCTGCAGCTCTTCTCAGAAAAGGATATGCCATTGACCTTGAACATCCCTGACCTCATTGCCATCTTCATAGCGCAATTGGTCATCATGAGGCATTTCCAGGGCATGTCGAGCAGATGGATGGCGCTCAGCATTCTGAGGGATCGGATCGATGAGATGAAGAAAGAGGTCCTTGGCCCGTTGAACAGATGTATCAACGACGATGGGAAGCAGGCCCAGGACGAATACATTCCAGACCTTGGAGCGATCAAGACCAAGTACTGCGGACTGGCGATCTACGATGTCACGGAGCAGAACTTCTTCGGTTATGGTTCAATATTCCTGGTAGCGCCCAGGCTTCGCTATGTGCTGGACGATGCAGTGCTCGCTTGCGCGAGCCGTCAGTGATCCGTGCAACTACCAATTGTTAATAAACTCTGGTTTGGCGCTTCGATTGCGCTCTATCTTGGCTTGGATAAGCCAAGCATCTCCACCCATTCAGGATGATAAACGGTCCTTGGCCGTTTGCTCCTGATGAGTTGGTAAGCCTCATCGATCGACATCCCGTACTTCTTACTGTAGTAGATCATGGCCAGGAAAGGGCTGCGGTCTTTCCCGTGTCTGCAGAATACCAGCACCTTCACTTTGAGCTTAGAAAGCTCGACCATCGTCTCCGCCGCCCTAATGACTCGTTCTGAGCTCGGCTCGTTCCTAAAATTCGTAGGTTTAGTGAAGAGGGCTCTTGAATCGATTATCAGGTCGATCTTCTCCTTTCTCAAGATGCGCACGCAATGGGCATCGAACCAACTTCCGATTGCGATGGTCTCATCAATCCAGTCCATGTGAATCCTTTCTCAAATTAAATTCAAATGCTTTATCTGGCTTCTTTCCCCTCATGATCTGGCCGCTTCTCCTTGCCATGGAGCTCTGGGTGATGAGTGGCCGCTACCACGGCCTCCATGACGGTCTTTCGGTCTTCGGGAGACACACCTTCCATGACCCTGCTTACGATCTCGGGAATGAACTTGGCCATCATCTCCTTTCGTTCTTCCATCGTCATCGTCTTGAGGAATTCGTCAAGTATCAATGCGATCATTCGCTCGCGCCCCGGTTTGTCCATCCCGCGAATGACATCTTTGGCAATCGACTCCGCAAGCGTCATGTATTAATCGTTGAAAGATTGGCTCAACTCCCATAAAAGGGTGCTTGAAACTGCCTGTTAAGGAAATTCGACCGAGGCCGTTCATGAAGGCGCCTTGATTCCCTGTTCCGACTGAAAAAGTTCATATTCATCGGGCTCGAAAGAGGCCAGGTGGCGAAACGGTTGAACTCCTTCGATTGGCAGCTCGCTCCGGAGGCGGACAAACACCTCCATCATTTGATAGATTGGTTCATCGATCAATGCCCTCGAGCCGATCGCATTGCCGCAATGATCGAGACCGTCACCTCCACGCGCATCTTTGATTGGATAGATCACTTGTCGCTTCCAAGCGTGATGCTGGACCAAGACGAACTTGCCAAACATGGTTTCGTTGAGATGGCAGGAGAGAAGGAAGTCTTCACCGCACCAGGAACCTGTCTGTTCCCTTTGCGGTTTCATCACGGCGAGGCAGAACTGGCCTTAAAAGTTGACGACTTGGATACCTTCAGATCAGCTTGGTCGATAGCGAGGAAAGTAGAAGGTGTTCGATTGGCTCCTTTCCGACGGTTGCAAATACTGAAAGAAGAAGGGGCTTTGCTGACAGCAGTTGAGCGACGAGGCTACAATGGTTTCGATGTGACCCGATCAGACGATATCGATGAATATGCAAATGCCCTGGCCGAACTTCGTTCTCGAAAAAGGAACCAGTTGTCGGACGAAGAGGGCGTCCAGACTATCGAAGACCTAATCGCGAACCTTAGGAGCAGGATGGCTCCAGCCCGCCTAGCCGATGCTTTTGTGCGAAGCGAAATCGATTACTGGTTATCGCGTAATTCGGCCGCCAGAATGCAGCAGACGGTTCAGGATGAGCTGGGATTGGGTTGGGCGAATCAAGATCATCTAACATTCCGAAGCTCCAGGTTGAATTTCCATCGGCTGATCCGTCTGCTCAAAGTAATGGATTTTCAGCTAAGGGAGAGATTCTATGCCGGTGACGTCGCAGGTTGGGGTGCCCAAATCATGGAGCATCCCCTATCTTCTAAAGTTATATTCGCCGACGTCGACCTCGCTCCAACTGAGGACTCTGGCGATTTTGGTAGCCGATCGCTTACTGAACTGGACAAAAGTGGCACGGTCGGTTTGTGGGTAGCGCTTCATGGAGAGAGCCTTCTTCAGGCTGGCATGCATCATATGGCGATACGAGTAGACTTCGAGAGGGCGAGGACGGCACTAACCGGGAGTGGGGTCCAGAGCATGACTCCTTTCTCTGACTTCGCTTTCCTCCGACAGCTTTTCACCATCGGAGAGAGGTGGACCGTTGACCCGCGGAAACTGAAGCAGATCCGGAGCTCTGGTCATTATGATGTAAGCAAGATCGATGAGCTGGAGAGGAACGGGGCCGTCGGGAGCCATCTAGAACTTACGCAACGGGCCGAGGGATTCAAGGGTTTCAACCAACGCTCCGTGAGTGCGATCATCAAAGCCACAAATCCTTTGACCTACGAGGTGACCCAAGCTTGAGCCCAAAAGAAGTTCCGGCGTTCGAAGTCCTCAAGGACGAGAGTACATTGATCCGATTCAGCCGGGACATGAGCGGCTACCAAGTCAAACCCACATGCGTGGCGATGCCGTCCATTGAGGCTGAGCTGTATCGATTAGTTGAGGCTGCCTGGAGACGAGGAGTGGTGATCACCACTCGAGGAGGCGGTTCCAACCAGTCTGGATCGGCCGTGGGAAAGGGACTGATCCTTGGAACGAGGAAACTCAATGCCATCATCAGTGTTAGCCGGGACCTGGCCAGGGTGCAGGCTGGGGCATGGCACGGTGATCTGATGAGGAGGGTGAACGAGCTCAACTCCATGATACCCTACGACCCTAGCTCCAGCCTGTTTTGCACCATTGGGGGCAATGTGGCAACGAATGCGACTGGCCTACGGGGAGTCAAATACGGTAGCGTCGACCGATGGTTGAACTCCGTGCGCTTGTTCAACCCTAGGTTTGGAATCCTCGATTCAAGAAAGGAGCTCCCTGATGAGCTGACCCGCGGCTTGATGCAACTCAAGGACAGATTTCAAGAAGATGGGGAGATCGTTGCCAAGTTCAAAGCTCGAAAGGGCTTGAAATCCAGCAGCGGTTATAACCTTTCGGCCCTCCTAGATTACGATGATCCTGGACAGATTCTCATCCATCTCATGTCAGGCTCTGTCGGCACATTGGGAGTTCTAACTGAAGTGGAGCTAAAGCTCATCCCTACGCCAACTGAACGAGCACTTTTCCTCATCCTTTGCCGCGGACTAAAGGAAGCTTGCCATGCAGTTCCAGATATCTTGAGGTTCCGGCCTTCATCCCTGGAGCTCATGGATTCCTATGGCACTGCGGAACTGGCCAAAGCTGGATGGAAAATGCCCGATGAGGCCCGTGCTTCGCTCATAGTGGAACTCGATGAAGACCCGGTGCGAATGGGGAAGGCATTAGGGGAGCAGCTCGCAAATAGGGTAATCAAAACGACGGAGATAAAGAGACCAGAACGGCAATCAGAGCTTTGGAGGATGCGGGGGGAGATGCTCCTGCGCATCAGGCGTGCTTACGAGGATGCTCGGCACCGATTCATCCCGTTCGCCGACGATCTAGCAGTCCCTGTTGACCAATTGGAGCCGTTCGTAGACGAGATATTACGCTTGTTCGAGAAGGAAGGCCTGATGGTGATCATCTACGGCCATGTGGGAGAGGGCAACGTCCACGTGCGCCCATTGGTCCCGGTGGAAGGCTGGCAGGAAAGGCTTCGGCGATTGGCAAAGGAATGCTTCCACATCACTTTCAGCTACGGTGGTAGCATGACCGGTGAGCATGGAATGGGACGCAATCGCGCCCCTTTCCTCATAGAGGAGTTTGGTGAAAGGACCTACCAGGCATTTCGTGAGTTGAAGGATCTTTTCGATCCCGATGACCTGCTGAACAGGGGAACGATGCTATCTGCCATAGACATGACTGAAGGTCTCTCGTTCGAGCATTGAGCTGCCCGTTCCATATCCTTTATATCCCTGGGCGAACGACTCAATAACCATGGCCAAGAACCGCTCATTCGAACAGGTGCTCAACGGAAGACAAACCGTGGACGGGGCAGGAGTACACCTATATCGCGTGTTCGGCAATGACCAGATCGAAAGGCTCGATCCTTTCCTTTTGTTGGACGACATCCATTCCTCCAATCCAGACGATTACCTTGCCGGGTTCCCCAAGCATCCTCACCGAGGAATGGAGACCTTGACTTACATGATATCAGGGAGCATCGCACACCGAGACAACTTGGGCAATAAGGGAACCATCGGATCGGGAGACGCCCAATGGATGACTGCGGGCAGTGGAATCATCCATAAGGAAATGCCAGAACGATATGATGGAATGCTCCAAGGATTCCAACTCTGGGTCAACCTACCGAAGAAGAATAAGTTGATGTCGCCTCGCTATCGAGAGATTCCCTCAAAGACGATCCCGAAGGTCAAGTTGGAGAAGGACGTTGAGGTGAAGGTTATCGCTGGAAAACTGTCCGATGCCGAGGGGCCGGTGAAGGACATCGTAGTGCCTGTCGACTATTTCGACGTCTCCATGGCTGGAAATAGCAAATTCGCTCACAAGATACAGAAAGGAAGGAACGCCTTCGCATATGTCTTCCGAGGTGGAGTCTCCGATGGTGAGGGATCAGCGGCTCGAACCGGCCAATTGGCTATCATCTCCTCAGGCGAGGAGATAATTCTAGAGGCCGAAAAAGGAGGGGCGCGGTTCCTCCTGGCATCTGGTGAGCCGCTCCATGAGCCAATCGCCTGGGGGGGCCCGATAGTCATGAACACCGAGGAGGAGTTGAGGGAAGCTTCCCTTGAGTTGAGGAAGGGCACTTTCGTGAGATGATTCAGGCGGGCCAAGTGGGACGAGGCCGTACGGAATTGCGGGAATGGCTCGTTAAAGTTGCTTTACCAGCTCATCCCTCAAAAGGTCCTTGGGCCTTTCGCCTGCCATCGACCTCACCACCGACCCGTGTTTAATTAAGACGAATGTCGGGGTCCCGGCGATCTCGTATCTTCGCGTTAGGCTGGCATTGGTCAATATGTTGACCCGACAGAAGAGGATTCGGTCGACCAGCTCTTCGCTCAATTCCTGATAGATCGGTTCCATCCGCGTGCAATGTGGGCATCCTGGCCTACAGAACATCACCATGACTAGGTCATTCCTGTGGACACTATCGTCGAAATCGACTTCCGTGAGATCGACAACGTTGCTTTTACCCTCGATTGACGCGGCCTGCTTCTTTGTGAATAATGACATGATTATTGACTCGTGATTCAAGCATCAATGATAAAAGGATATCGCGTCAAATTGCGAGACGCGCTGGAGCCATTGCTTGTTGTATTCCAGCAAGATCGCGTCGAGCTTCTCACGATTTCAATTTGATGTCCTTGAAGTTGAAGAAGAAGAGCGTTATCGCGAGGATGTAGAACAGGGCCGCAATGATGAACGGGAGAACGAATTGACCACTGGCAAGCAAGATCCCTCCAGCAATCGTGGTGACGGAATTGGGCAGACGCCAAATGACCATGTTGATCGCGCTAGCTACTCCCCTCTCCTCTTTGGCAACTATGCCCATCATGAAGGTGTCGACCAGTGGGCCACCCATGTTCATGAGCGCTGCCCTCACCAGATACACCGCGGCCGCCGTTGACGCGTCAGGCATGAAAGGTATTGCGAACATGAAGACCGTGCTGATCCCTTGTGTGATGACGATCGCCCTCACGATGCCAAACTTGCGGGACAGCCATGGACTAAGCACCGATACCAGTCCAATTGTGACCCCAGACAATGCCAGTAAAGGCCCTGTGTAAGTGTCAGGAAGGCTGAAACGCAGGAAGAGGTAGGTGGGAATAAGAGGGATGACGAATCCCGCTCCCAAGCCGATCAGCGAATTGATGGCAGAGAACTTGAGAATGACGCGTAGGTTGCGTATTTTCCTGATGCTCGTTTTGCCGAACTCTGCTTTATCATTATAGTGGCGAAGCATCGACCGCAAGGCCAAGGGGGAGACGAAGGCCACGATGGCAAGGACGAAGAAGACCGAGGAGTGGATCCCCCTGGAATCCAAGCCGGTCAATGCCTGAAGGGCTGGGAATGCCAAAGGTAGAGCATATCCGATGGACGTGGAGGAAGTGTTGAAGATGAAGCTCATCGAGAACGCTTCCTCCCGACCGCCATGGCCGGTCTGGTCCGCGATCATCGCGTTCCAGGTGCTCAAGAAAGCCCCTTCCGCTAGCCCGGCGAAGATCGAGGCGATCGCCAGGAAGGTGAAGTCCGTAGTGAAGGCGTAGACCAGCATGATCGGAGAAAGGCCTGCCAGACCCCAGATGAAGATGCTCTTCCGCCCGATCCGGTCAGCCAGCAGGCCGACGGGAACCGCGGTGATGACCAATGCTGCCCCATTCAGACCCAGCAATAGCCCGACCTGGCTAGAGGTGATCCCGACCTCTGGAAGGTAGGCGGCGACGGACATCATCAGGTAGCCGTAAGCGACCGATGAGAACGAGGTGAGATAGATCAGGCGCTTTACCTGAAGTGGTACCTTCGGAAAAATCCCTTTCGGTCGGTTAGCATCAGGGCCTATGATCTCTTGCCTCGGTAGATACCCGATAGGCACCTCCAATAAGAAATGAGCTGTCCGACCTTCGCCGTTCAGCGCTTTTGGATGCCAACATTTATATCGTCCGTCAGACAAATGTCCTACGAGGGATGCACATGCCAAACTCCTTGGTAAAGAGCGCACTAGAGAATATCAAACAAAAAGAGGCACAGGCAGCGACCGTGCAGGCCGCCGGACCCGATTCCGTGGCCGACGAAGAGATTAGGAAGATCGCAGCCCAGCTTGAGGTCAGTATCAAGATCATAGGTTGTGGCGGAGGCGGATGCAACACCATTAACCGCTGCGTCGAAGCTGGGATAAACGGGGCTCAATTGGCTGCCATCAACACCGATGCTAAACATCTGTTGACTGTACATGCCCCGACGAAGATCCTGATCGGCAAGGTCTCCACACGCGGAATGGGTGCCGGAGCGATTCCGGAGGTCGGAGAGCAGGCCGCCCGAGAGAACGAGCCGGAAATCCGCGCCTTCCTCAATGGCGCCAATATTGTATTCGTGACCTCTGGAATGGGCGGAGGAACTGGAACTGGCTCAGCGCATTTCGTGGCGGGGATCGCCAAAGAGCAATTGAAGGCGCTGACCATCGGCGTAGTCACCCTCCCCTTCAAATCAGAGGGAACGGTCAGGATGGAGAACGCCCTGGACGGGTTGGACAAGCTCCGTCGGGTGACCGACACTACCATCGTAGTGCCTAACGACAAGTTGTTGGAGCTCGTCCCCAACCTTCCGGTCCAGGCCGCATTCAAAGTGGCCGATGAGGTGCTCATGCAGACAATCAAGGGCTTGACCGAGATCATAACCAAGCCCGGACTGGTCAATTTGGATTATGCGGATATCATGACCATCATGAACGAGGGCGGGGTTGCCTTCGTCGGCATGGGCGAGAGCGATCAGGATTCGGACGATCGCATCAAGGCGGCGGTCACCGAAGCGCTCAATTCCCCTATGCTGGGCGATATCAACGTCAAGCAATCAAAGGGGGCGCTAATCCGCGTGGTGGGCGGACCGGACATGACGGTGGAGGAGGCGCAACGATCGGCGGAACTGGTCGGCAAGAACATCGATCCTCGCGCCAGGCTGATCTGGGGATGCTCCATCGACCCTGAGAACACCGGAAAGGTCCAGGTGCTCGTAATATTCACCGGAGCCAAGTCCAAGTACATGCTCAACGGAGGGAGTGACGATGTCGCCGCCAGATTGGGCATTCGCCCAGACAAGCTAGGAACCAACAATTCGACCGAGAACCGAAAGAGCAACGAAGGGATAGATTTCGTTCGCTGAACATTGAGAAAGCGGCGCTCATCGTTTTGGGCGCTCATCCTTGTACTCAACAAGACCGGATGACCTGTTCACAGCGCAGCTTTCGTTACGAATCGCGTCGTTCTTTATTCCGATCTATTAAGGCACATCGGCCATACGGCAGGATCGAAGCGCCAGCAGGAGGTGCGAGGGCTGCTGCATTCCTGCCTTCCTCCTTTCCACGACCTCTTTGAACTCCTTGTCTGCCCTGTTCGTCTTGTCCTCGATATAGGCCTCGACGTCCGCGGACGAGAACAGCTTGAACAGGGCGAAAAGCGTGAACATGTGTTCCAGCGCCGGCAGAAGGAGCGGAGTGACGATGGACATTACCGTCCCCTGAGACATGTCCTCGTTGGCAAGCACGAAGCTCAATGCGAATGGGGAGCTACGCAATGTCTTCAATATCTCCGCCCTTTCCTTCTCTGGGAACAGGAGCGATTGGCATCCCTCGAGCGCGGATGGTAGTGGGGTCCTGCCGCCGAGGAAACGCGATAGGTAATCTTCTGCCAGTTGCTCAAGCATGACATAGGTCTGCGCCTCCCTCTCCTGTTTGGTCTTGAGGCCTGTCAAGCTTTTCTTCAGCGCTTCTGAGAAACCGATGGCTTCCAAGGAACCGCCGATCCCCTGGATGGCGGCCGTGGTGTAAGGGTCGCTATAGACCGTCCTATGCAAGAGCAGCAACGAGGAGTTCTTTGCGCGGTCCACCGCAGGCATTGTCAGGAGCATGAGCGTGGATAGTATGGCGGAGCGAACGAACTCTCTTGTCAGGATAGGGAATAGGTCAGCGCTAAGAATCGACTTGGAATATGGAGTTGCCAGGAAATCGTTCTCCTTCCCTTCCGCGGCACAAATGCCGAATGCCATCTTGAAGGTTGAGAAATCCTGGCGCAGGCTGCATTTTGCCTTCCTCGCTCCCTCCATCCGGATAGAACCACCCTTGACCAAACCGCTCAAGGTCTGGGTGAGCTCTCGGGGGTCGAGGCCTTGTTCCTTCAACTCTGCCAGAAGGTCCGTGCGGATCAATGAGCTCTGGGCTAATCGTAGCAATATCGCTGATCTAATGGAATTGAGGTCCTTGCCAGTGCTTTTCTTGACTCTCTGCCTGCCCGCCATTGCCGCACCAACGCGATGCTGTCGGATAATACTTTTTGCTGAGTGCTGGTGCTCTTCACCCGCCACTTTCGATGACCAATAGTAGGTTTTACAAGGGGGTTAATGCAATCTTTCCGCCACGAGGTAATCGTAGATGATGAAGGAACTCACGACCGAGCAGTGCCGCAACACTTGCCCAGATATCACATTCAAATGCAAGTCCTCTGAGGAGCTTTCGCCCCTGATGGAGATAATCGGCCAGGATAGGGCGGTGCGCGCCCTGCAATTCGGCCTACGCATTCAAAATCAAGGATTCAACATCTTCGTGGCCGGCCTTCCAGGAACCGGACGCAAGACGGCCATCGTCAGCTTCATCGAGCAACTGGCCAAAGAAAAGGGCGCTCCGGACGATTGGTGCTATGTGAACAATTTCAAGGACCCGACCAGTCCGCGTGCGTTGAGGCTTCCGGCCGGAAAGGGTGCGGACCTAAAGAAAGAGATGGAGAAGCTAGTGGCTGGCCTGACCACCGCGCTGCGCGAAGCGTTCGAGAGCAATGAATATACTCAGCAACGCACGACCGCACTGCACAGCCTGGACGAGAAGCGGAAGGAGTTCGTCGCCAACATGAGCCGAATGACCTCCAAAGCCGGGTTCCAGATAACCCAGTCCCCGATCGGGCTATTGCTAGTGCCAGTGGTCGACGGGAAGCCCATTTCCGAGGAAGATCTGGCCAACATGCCAACGAAGGATCGAAAGAAGATCGAAGATAAAAGGGACGAGCTGCAGGTGGATGTGCAGAAATCCCTGATCCAGCTCAGGGACCTGGACAAAGAGGCCGAGGAAAAGGTGAACAAGCTGAACCGGGACGTCGCTTCATATATTGTCGGGCCTCGAATGTCATTGCTGAGGGAACAGTTCGGAGCGTTCCAGCAGGTGATCGAATTCCTGGCAGAGGTGCAAGCGAATATTCTCGACAACCTTGCCGGCGTTCTCACCGGGGATCAGAAGCAGGCTGGCCCGATGGGCATTCCGATCCAGGTGGACAGCCCTGCACATAATTACGCCGTGAACCTTATCGTTGATAATTCCAAGACCATTGGGGCGCCGGTCGTCATCGAGACCAACCCCTCCTACTTCAGGTTGTTCGGCGCGACAGAAAAGGAGGCAAGGTTCGGAGCGCTGTTCACTGATTTTACCATGATCCGAGCCGGGGCGATGCACAAGGCCAACGGAGGATTCCTCGTTGTCCCGGTGGAAGGCCTATTCGCTGATGCGCTGTCATGGCCTAGCCTAAAACAAACTTTGTCCACGGGCAAACTGGAGATCGAGGACCCGGCTGTCAAATTCGGATATATCATGACGAAGTCGCTCCGTCCGGAGGCGATACCGTTCGATGCCAAGGTGATCATCCTGGGCGATCCTTACAGCTATGAGATACTCTACTCCGCGGACCGCGAATTCAAGGAGCTGTTCAAGGTCAAAGGCGCCTTCGATACCACCATGGAGCGCAGCAAGGACAACATCAATCAGTACGCGCAGTTCGTCTGCACCCTGTGCCAGAAAGAGAAATTGTTGCATCTGGATCCAGGTGCGCTTTCGGCCGTGGTCGAGCACGGTTCCCGCCTTGCAGATGATCAGGCGAAACTTTCGACCCTGTTCTCGGACATAGCCGACCTGATCCGAGAGGCGAATTTCTATGCAAAGACCGCCAAGGTCAGGCTGATCAAGCGGCAGCACATCAATCAGGCCTTGGAGGAGAAGGTCTATCGTTCCAACATAATCCAAAAGAAGATCGAAGAGGCCATTGCCAAAGGGATCGTTATCCTCGATGTCGCGGGAAATAAGGCTGGCCAGGTCAATGGACTGAGCGTGATGTCGACAGGGGATTACGCGTTCGGGATGCCAAGCCGGATCACCGCGTCGGTAGGTGTCGGCAAAGAAGGCATCGTCAATATCGAGAGGGAGGCGGAGATGAGCGGCCCCTCGCACACAAAGGGTGTGATGATATTGATCGGTTATCTGAACGGAATGTACGCCAAGGAATCTCCACTGTCATTGACGGCCAAACTGGTGTTCGAGCAGAACTATTCGGGCGTGGACGGCGATTCCGCGTCGTCCACCGAACTCTACGCGATATTGTCCGCTCTGGCTGATAAGCCTATCAAGCAGTACATCGCAGTCACTGGCTCCGTCAATCAAAAGGGAGAGGTTCAGGCCATCGGAGGGATCAACGAGAAGATCGAGGGCTACTTCGAGGTCTGCAAGCTGCTCGGCCTCAACGGCAAGAATGGAGTGATGATGCCACAAAGCAACGTCCAGCACCTGATGCTTAAGGATGAGGTGGTCGCAGCGGTGAAGAAAGGCCAATTCCACATCTATCCAGTGGCGAGCATCGCGCAGGGGATCGAGGTCCTGACCGACGTGAAGGCGGGCGAGCGCAAATCCGATGGCTCCTTCGAGAAAGGAACGATCAACTATCTAGTCCAGGCGCGCTTGCTGGATATGGCGGAGAAGGTCAAAGAATACCGCCCGTAGTCCTTTCTCCGAGGAATCGGGGGGACATCATGATCCCCCCCTCCTAGATTCTTTGATGGCAAGGATTATCATCCGGAAAACGACATGAAGTAGCGTGCGTTTGATCTCACTTCAGAAGAAGATCGGGAACGGCATCATTGATACACCCAGCTGTCCCCTCAAATGCCGCTATTGCGCGCATATCTCCTTACCTCGGACTGACAGCAGTTATGAAAAGACCTTAGCCTTCCTCTCTGACCCCCAGCTGAACAAGGTCTACATAGGCGGCGCGGAGCCAATGTCGCAAAAGACCGAGGTGATCGATCTCATCAAGGCATTGAAAAGGAGAGGGAAGGAGATAACGCTCAAAACAACCGGTTCGGACCCAAAGGCCCTCAAAGAAACGATCGGCTTCGTTTCGCGATATGTCATCGAGATTAAGGGACCAATGGATGATGTCGCCTTGTATCAGCGACTTACCCAGTTGAACGAGGCGGAGGTCCAAGGCTATCTTGCCGCGCTGAAGGAGAGCTTGGAAATATTGAAAGACCAGAAGTTGCGGATTTTTCTTAGGATCATTCCTGGATATGTTACAGAGGAAGGCATTGAGAGGTTGGGAAAACAGTTGCAGGGATATGCAGATCAGGCAAACCTAGTCCAGTTCATGAGTTCCAGATATGATATCCCTTTCGACGGGATTTCGATGCCAAGCCCCGACATCGAAACGATGACGCGCTATGGGGAGGTTCTCCTGAGATATATCCCCTACATCCATCTCCAAGGTAACGGTCTAGATAGCGTGCTGAAGGCATAATGCCATAAGAACCACAACCAGCTAGCCCGTTCTTATCCAAGGCCGAAGTGAACACCGATATCTTTCGCTCGATTTCGTGCGTGAGCTTATATGCCAGTGGCTGCAACTAATCATCAGGTACGGAAAATGATAGCCAATATCGGAACCAGGGTGAAACTGAATAATGGCGTCGAAATGCCAATCCTGGGACTCGGGGTATACCAAATGTCATCCGGGGACCAAACCAGATCCGCATGCCTTGAGGCACTGGCTGTCGGATATCGATTGATAGACACGGCCAGCATGTATGGCAATGAAATGGATGTGGGCAAGGCGGTGGCACAGAGCGGTCTGGAACGCGAGGAATTGTTCATCACGACCAAGGTCTGGAACAGCGACCACGGCTACGACCGGACGCTCAAAGCATTCCAACGAAGCCAGGCCGCCTTGGGGTTGGATTACGTCGACTTGTACCTGATTCATTGGCCTGGAGGGGGATTGAGGAAGGAGACCTGGCAGGCGCTGGAGAAGCTACTAGAAGATGGAAAATGCCGAGCCATCGGAGTTAGCAATTATACGATAACGCACCTCAAAGAGATGATGGGGTACGCAAAGGTCATCCCAACGGTGAACCAAGTGGAATTCCACCCCTGGCTATTCCAAAAGGATTTGCTGGAATATTGCCAGAAGGAGAAGATTCAGATGGAGGCATACAGTCCATTGACCCGCGCCAGAAAGCTCGATTCCCCGATCCTAAAGAGCATCGGAGACCATTACCGCAAGACCCCAGCCCAGGTTATGATCCGCTGGGGATTGCAGCATGGATTGATAGAGATACCGAAATCGACCCACAAGGATCGGATCATCGAGAATGCCAACGTCTTCGATTTCCAGATTGATGATTCGGATATGAAAGAGATCGATTCCATCGATAAGGAAAGGAGAGTCTCATGGGACCCTTCATCGATCCCTTAGGAGGCTAGAAATGACAAAAGCGAAGGTATTATTCATTTGCTCGCACAACAGTGCCAGATCGCAAATGGCCGAGGCCATTGCCAATAACCTTTTTGGGGACAGGCTGGAAGCAAGCAGCGCCGGAAGCAGCCCCACCGAAATCAACCCTTACTCGATAGCGGTGATGAGGGAGATGGGCATCGACATCTCGAAGAACCGGGTGAAGCACTTGAATGAGTTCACAGGAAAACGGTTCGATTACGCAGTGACACTGTGCAGCGATGATGAGGACTTCTGCCCTTTCTTCCCTGATGCCAAGGAACATCTGCATCATGGCGTGAACGCGCCAAAGGGCACTCCGAATACGGAAAAAGGGCATTTGGACGATATGCGTAGCATGCGCGATGATATCCTTGCCTGGATAAAACGGACATTCATCGAGGTTTGAGCTGACGAGCGCTCAATCGCCTCAGAAGAAATTTGGCACCACTGATAGCTGACCCGACCGGTTAATTTAGGAGGAGGCCTGATATCACAAATATGATCGGCTGCCACTTCCAAGACCGACCTCGAAGGGGTTCTCTGTGCCTCAGGGAATATCATACGTGGATCCTTGGCGGCGAACTTGGCACTGAGCCCGAGCTAAGGATGTGCGACGCGAAGATCGAAAAGAATTGCGGCCACAGAGCATGGGATCACAAGACCAGTTTGGAAGTTGTGAGCGGCAGATCGTCCTTCGTCGGAAGGTGCGTAAGATGCCGAAAAAGGCATTCCACCCTTTTCGACTTTAAGCGATGCCTGATATCGCACGAAATCCAGAATGCTTTTGAGAAGAATGGTGGATGGAACGTCGAGGGCAGTCGAGAGCATCTATCCCACGAAACCATGCCTTTGGCATTAAGGGCGTTGGGATGGAGGGAGGTGCGCCGGCGCGTCCTTGCACGAGATGGGTCCCATTGCCAAGAGTGCAACAAACCCCTAGCCGACATACCTTCGTGGTTCACGGAAGTGCATCATATTGTGCCGAGGGAACGTGGCGGGAGCGATCATCCATCAAACCTCAAGACACTTTGCGTCGTATGCCACCGCGCCCATACCAATGAGCTCCTGGCGCAGCTGTGGCTCGAAGCCATCGTCGATGCTTCCATTATCGAAGCAAGGCGCAAGCAGCTCGATCTCGACCATTTCGTGATCAGGGAATGATGCTTGGGTGAATGCGAGACGACCTCATTGCTCGAAAGGGTTGCCCCGGTTTGCCCAGCAAATGGAGCTGATTATTCCGCGCCCACCTTGATTGGGCGGAACCTGGCCAGTTTTATCAAGTCCGGCGTCCATCATCTCTTGGAAGAGATGAAAGGGACAAGCGAATTCTCCAAGCAAGATTTGGCGATGCGCGATTTCCAAATGGAAGATTACGACCAGGTAATCGAGATGTGGTGCACCTGCGGACTTCCATTTCGACCGAACGGCCGGGACAGCAGAGAGAGGATCAACGAGGAGTTGGGAAGGCCGACCGCGCTCTTTCTGGTGGCAGAATTCCAGGGGGAAATAGTCGGAACGTTGTTTGGCACCACCGATGGCAGGAAAGGCTGGATCAACAGGCTAGCTGTAAGGCCAGAATTACGGAGGAAAGGCGTGGCCAAAATGATGATCGAGAGTATGGAGGCTCGATTCGAAGCCCTTGGACTGGAGGTCTTCTCTTGCCTCATCGAAGACCATAGCGATTCGTCAATGAGGCTGTTCGAGAAGATCGGATACAAAGACGATCCGGGCGTGCGCTACTATTCGAAGAGATCGAAGGATGGGTCTTGAGCCGAACAAAGCCGATTCTTCGACCGACGATCGGCTTGAGTGGATCCAGTAACCTTACTCCGATGGCTGATGGACCTTATCAAGCACCGGAGCTAGAAACTTTCAGACTCTTCGCCACTCCTCGTCGCTTCTCAATTTTCCCTCAGCATCCAGTTTGGCGAATTTTTCCCTCTGGTGCTTCGATTTGGCCTCGGACCAATAGAGGTCATGGATGTCCTTGTGTTCCATGAGCCCAGCCTCCAAATAGGTGCGCTCGTGTTGTTCCAGGTTCTCAGCGAAACGCTTCAATGAAAGGAGGACGTCCTCGGCATGCTTCCATTCCTTTGACCCTTCCTCGAAATACAACATCATCTCCGCTTCACGGTTCATCAAATCTAATATCTCGTCCAGTTGGCTCTTCCTTGCCTCGGTCAGTGTCATCATCTCATCCATCTCCCTGTTTGAATTTCACATTTCGTATGTCATCGTTGCAAATGGAATATTGCCTGGATTTGATTGTCACTTATCTCTGAGATAAGTGATATCCGAGGCTCTAGCCAACTTCCCTTTGCATCAGCTCGGACTACTCAAGCGATGCATGAATAGATTTAATTTGTCCCATAAACCGGCTATTGAAAGGCCTTGGTTCTCGATACCACTTCTTCGCCTCCTTTTGATCGGTGATGATTGGTTCGTCCCAGTTAGACCACTTTGTGCATTTGCGCTGACCGAGCTGTTCATTGTTGATGGCACTCGAGATCAGCAGGATTGATAATCTGTTCTGGTCTGGCCGGATGCCCGATCTAATTGGAGATACCGCCAAATCACTGGATTGATGGTAGATAGAGAAAGATAAATGCCCAAGCAATGCAATGCCATGTAGGAAGGTGCGAGCGTGAATTTGTTATTGGCTACGGATGGCAAGAAGCATTCTGAGAAGGCGATCAACTATGCATTCGATTTCGCCTCTTTGCAAAAGGCCACTTTGTACATCATCTTCGTGGTGAGCCCCAAGGCAGAGGAGGAGAAGGAGAAGATCATCAAGTTCGGCATGGAAGTGCTGGACAAGCTCAAGCAACGCGGCACGCAGAAGGGCGTAAGCGTGACCACCCTGTTGGAGGCTGGAAGTCCTTACGAAACCATCCTAACCGCATCGGAAAGGATCAAGGCGGACACGATCATCGTTGGCACATCTGGAAAGACGGCCATCGACAGGGTGCTCATCGGCTCGGTGTCAGAATACGTCGTGCGCAACGCCCGATGCACCGTTATCGTTGTCAAGTAAGCGCTTGGACGAAGTTGTGCTGTGCCCTGCCTTCTCCTTCATCTTGTCCAAGGCAACCATGAGCCCCTGGATTATAGCTTGCGGGCGAGGCGGGCATCCAGGGATGTAGACATCGACCGGAAGAAGCTTGTCCAACCCGTTAGTGGTGGCATAGCAGTCCTTGAAGATGCCTCCGCTGCACGCGCAAGCCCCCGTGGCAATCACTATCTTGTGATCAGGCGTTGCCAGGTAAGTTTGCATCAGGGCGTGCTCCATATTCCTAGCGACGGGTCCGGTCACTAGAAGAGCGTCAGCATGCCTCGGTGAGGCCACGATGTGCAAGCCGAACCGCTCAATGTCAAAGATCGGATTAGTCAGGGCGTTTACTTCCACCTCACAGGCATTGCAGGACCCTGAGTCGACTTCGCGAATGGCCAACGAACGTCCGAAAGCCTTCTTGATGCGGGCCTCCAATTGCCTCCCGCTCCGCTCGAGCTCATCATTGCTGGACGACATAGAACCTCACCAAACCTTCTCTTCTCTTGCTTGCGAGTTCAAACTCCTTGGACATGATTATCGCCTGATGCGGACAACGGCGGGCGCACTCCCCGCAGAATATGCAGAGGCCGAGGTCTATGCTCAATTGGCCTGGTGCGAAACGGATGGCGGTGGTAGGGCATACCTGTTCGCAGACTTTGTCGGATGTGCACTTGGCCTCATCCACCATAGGCATGCCAAGATGGCCGTCATAGGGCATGTAAGGAACGTATGGATAACGATCGGTCACCACGCCCTTCTTCAACACTCCCTTCCTAATCGTTTCGAGCATGTCACACCTCAAAGATCGTTCCCCGAATACGAAAGGCTGAATGATTTATTCACAAGCGGGAAGTCCGGTACGATGTTGCCAAGCACCGCCACCTCCATCGCCCTCCAGTTGTGGAAGGAAGCATCCCTGATCTTATGCCGGAAAGGCTTCCCTTCGCCCGATACGATCCAATGCAGCAGCTCCCCACGAGGGGATTCCACCAAGCTCATTGCGGTTCTGCCGGGTTCCGGCGTCGGGATATCGATCCTTGGTTCGCCCTCTGGCATATTTGACAACGCCTGCTCGATGATGCTGATCGACTCGAATATTTCCTCCGACTTGACCTGGAAACGAGCATTGACGTCGCCCTGCGTCAGGATGGGCACTTTGAAGCTGAGATCCCTATAGGCAGCGTATGGATGGTCTCGCCTGACATCGCGGTCGATACCGCTCGCCCTTGCCCCCGGACCAACGATGTTCAGGTCTTTCGCCGCTTCGTACGACAAAACGCCGGTCGTCTCCAAACGGTCCATGACCGAAGGCGTGCCAATTACCTCGTCATAGAATTCCTGGAAGTCCAATTTGACCATTACCAAACGCTCGATCAATTTTGACCGTCCGCGCTCATCAATGCCCTTCCACACCCCTCCCAAGCAATTGACGCCTCTCAGGAAGCGACTGCCAGTGAGAAGGTCATTGATGTCCATTACCCGCTCTCGCAAAATGTATGCGTGCTGGGCGCCAATGCTGAAAGCGGTGTCCAGGGCAATGCCTCCGACGTCCCCGAGATGATTGTATATCCTTTCGAGCTCGGAGAAGATGCAGCGCACGAACCTCGACCGTTCCGGGACCTTGGCATTGCACAGCGCCTCTACTGCTTGGCAATAAGCGAGGGAGTGCGCGAAGCTGTTATCTCCGGAGATGCGCTCTGCCAACAGCACTCCCTTGCTGTATGGCATGCGCTCAGATATCTTCTCTATTCCTTTGTGCACATACCCCAATCTGAGCTCCAGGTCGATTATCGGTTCGCCTGCGACACTGAACCGGAAATGCCCCGGCTCGATCACTCCAGCATGAACCGGACCTACTGGTATGACGAAGACACCTTCCCCCTCGACGTTGCGGTAATTGTATGGCCTGGGAATCCTGAGGACTCTGGAATCGGCGGCGAAATCCTTCCTCAGGGGGTAAGTTCCTTCTGGCCAATCGTCGTAGAGGACCAAAGGCTTGAGGTCCGGATGGCCTTTGGCTTGGAGCCCGAACATATCGTTGATCTCCCTTTCGTACCAATCGGCGCTGAAGATCTCGGGGGTCACGCTTGGAAAGACCGTATCCTTTGAGTCAACCGATGTCACCAATGTCACGAAATCGTCCTCACCCTTCAACGCAAGGATGATGCACAATTTGTAATCGGAGGAAATGAAGCGATTGTCGACGGCATGCATGCTGACCAACGTCGCTCCCCATGAATTGTGGATGTGTCCCGCGATCTTCGGAAAAACAGACTGCTCTACCGTCATCCATACGTGATTGCCCTTTATGCCCGTCTTTTTGATTCCGTTCGCCAGCTCCTCCTCCATAGAGGCAATGATCTCCCCCATCAGCCGCTCGTTCATGGAAGCCCTCCGAACAGTGAGGTCGCTTGCCCGATCAACGTTGCAAGCGGGCCAGGGATGACTAGACCCAAGACCAGAAGCCCTGCAGCCAGCACGACCATTACCCAGATGTTGAGCCGGCTGACCTCCCCGCGCGGGACTTCCTCCGATGGCTTGCCGAAAATCATGCCTCCGATGTGCCAGAGCAAGGCAGGGAAGATTATGATGAGCAGTAAAAGATAGATCGCCGCTACCAGGGTCTGCCCCTGGGTCACTGCCGCATAGAGGATGCTTAGCTCGCTGATGAACAGCCCAAAGGGAGGAGACCCAGCGAGCGCCAGCATCCCGATGAAGAGTAACACTGCGGTTGCTGCCATATGTTGACTCAATCCCTTGACGTCCTCCATGATTTTAGTCTTCAATTTGAGCAGCACATTCCCTGCTCCGAAGAACAAGAGCGATTTGGCCATGGCATGGTTCAGCATGTGCAGCAGCGCTCCGAAAACGCCGAATGGCCCACCCAGGCCGAACCCTATGGCGATGATGCCCATGTGCTCGATGCTATGGTAGGCGAGCAAGCGTTTGATGTCCCTCGCGATTATGATGAAGGCCGCTGCGACCACCATGGAAATGACGCCGAAGAGAAGGAGAAGCGACCCGGAGAACCCTGGACCCATCGCTTCGGTGCTGAGGATGTGGAAGCGCAGGATGCCATACATAGCGCAGTTCAACAGTACGCCGGAGAGCAAGGCGCTAACCGGAGTTGGCGCTTGGGAGTGAGCGTCCGGAAGCCAGGTATGCATCGGCGCCAGACCGACCTTGGTGCCGTACCCGACCAGGACCAGTATGAAGGCGATCCGCAGAAGGTCCTTGTCAAGGCTGCCGGCGATCGACCGAAGGGTCGTCCAGTCCAAAGCGCTCGAACTCTCGCCGACCACGTTGACGGAGGAGGCATATACCAGAATGGTGCCGAGCAGTGCCAGCGTGATGCCGACGGAGCAGATGATGATGTACTTCCAAGCCGCCTCGAGGGACGTGTCGCGATTGTAGAAGCTGACCAGGAACGCCGATGCCAGTGTGGTCCCCTCGATTGCGATCCACATGATCCCCAGATTGTTGGAGACGCACACCAGTATCATGGTGAAGACGAAGATGTGGAGGAAAGTGTAGTAGTCCCCCAGCCTCCCCAGCCCAAACGCCTTCTCTTCGTATTCGTGGCCCATGTAACCCACCGAGTACACCGCCCCGATGAAGACCATGAAGGCGACGATGAGCAGCATGTAGGCCGACAGGGAGTCCATGAAAAGGGCGCCCTCATAGATCGCCCCTTCCCCCACAACCTTGTACACGAAGAGGAGGACTGCGATGAAGAGGATTCCAGCGCCAACGGTGCTGGCGATCTCAATCGCGCGCCGATTATGCATGACCCGATTCATGAGGAAGCACAGTGCGGCCGTGATGACTGGTATGATGAGGAGAAGCTCGATCATCTAATCCTTCAGCCTCCTTAGGAAACTGGTGTCCAGCGAATCGAAGGTGTTGTTGATGCGGAACGCGAAGACCCCCAAAATGATAACGGCGACGAGCACATCGAAGAAGATGCCCAGCTCGACTATCAACGGCATTCCGTAAGTTACAGATATGGCTGCCATGAACAGTCCGTTCTCCATGATCAGCAGGCCGACCACCTGGGTGATCGCCTTTCGTCGGCTGATCATGATGAAGAAACCGATGAATACGACCGCGAGGGAGAGGGCGAGCGCGTTGCGCGTGAGCTCTCCTCCATGCACGATCAACGGCTCAGTAATGTAATATGCGAGGACCGCCAGACCGCCTGAGACTAGCAATGATGACGGGATGTTGAGAAATGGATCTACTTCCTTCTCGACCTTGATCCGCTTCATTATGTAGGCCAGCATGCGCGGGATCAGGATAGCCTTCAGGGCAATGGTCAGTCCTGCTACCACATAGATTTGAGGAGAACCAGTGAAATAGGCAACGCTGGCCGCCAGCATGCCAAGGGCTAGGGACTGGATAGCGAACGTGCGCACCAGCGCAGGCATGCGGCTGCTGGAAACCGCGACGAAGGCGCAGAGCAGAACAAGAGCGGCGAGGCCATTTATCACGTTGAACTCAAGGGGGGCGCTCGTCTTCTCACCTCATAGGATATAGAATGACATAACGGCCAGGAAGGCCAGGATGAACGAACCTGTGAGCAGGTTCGGCAGTCGAAACAGCCGCATCTTTGACATGGACGACTCGATCAGGGCAATGGCCAATGCGAAGAGGAGCAACTTCACCAGGAATGCTATCAGCCCGATGGCCACAGGCAGGATCGCTACCTCCGTGGCCATCCCGAAGGGGAAGAATGCGCTCCAGGCGATGGCGATGAATAGCACCAGCTTGGTCATGCTGGCCATTTCCATCAGGGCGAGCTTCTTACCGGAGTACTCGAGCAGCATGGCCTCATGGATCATGGTCAGCTCAAGATGAGTGGCCGGATTGTCGAAAGGGATCCGCGCGTTCTCAGCCAGAGTGGCAATGAAAAACGCAGCAAAGGCCAAGAATAGCGTTGGCCTGACCAAGTCGTATCCGCCGACCACCAGCACCTGCGATATCCCGGCCAGGTCCGTCGTTCCGGTGATCAGGGCCGCGCTGAAGATTGCGAGCAGGATAGCCGGCTCGATGATGGAAGAGATCATCATTTCCCGACTGCTGCCCATGCCTCCGAAGGTCGACCCAGCGTCTAAGGCCGCCAAGGCCATGAAGAACCTAGCTGTCGCGAAGAGATATACTACCACTATCAGATCGCCCAGCGAGCCGAAGGACGCCGTGACGAACACCGGCACCAAAAGGGCCGCAACCACCATCGCCGCCATGCAAACGTATGGCGTGATGATGCTGACCCAAGAAGCGTCGGAAGAGACGACGGATGATTTACGGAATAGCTTCTGCAGATCGTAATAGGGTTGCAGTATCGGCGGGCCTTGACGCGACTGCAGCACTGCCTTCACCTTGCGAATGATGCCCGTGACCAACGGTGCTAAGCCCAGGATAAGGGCGGCTTGGATGATGGCTAGGAGAGGGTCGTTCAAGGCGTCACCTGAAGATGACCAATAGTATCAGCAGAATGACGAAGATGTAGGCCAGGTATGCCTGGATGCTGCCTGTCTGGATCACTCCGCCTTTGCGGGCCAGTCCAGTGACGATCTTGGCAATAGGTCGATAAAGGTAATCCTCAAAGACCTCGGGGATCGATGTCTCGAAGCTCAGTTTTCGCAAGTAGGGGTCCGATCCCGTCTCGATGGACGTGCTAGTCTTTGAATGATAGAAGCCGTTGAAGACGCGCTTCAAGGGCTGGGTGAAGCCAGTGGGGGTATATTCGTTCCGTTCGCTCAAGGGAGTTCCGCAGTCCCAGGTATCGCCGACTCTTTCCGACCGTCTCCCTCCGTATCTGGTGGCAATCAGGTAAATGGAGGGCAGGGCGACGAGCAGCACGATCGAGATCAAAATCGGGGACATGCTCGAGAAGGAAGAGACCGGTGTCTGAAGCACTAGGCCACCAGCTAATCTTCCTGCGATACTAGTCCCGACGAGGGGGGCGGTCACCTGGTCGACCGTTGGAATGATGTAAGTGGATAGCAGCCCGGTCAACAGGCATAAAGCAGCGAGCACTGCCATACCCAGCAGCATGCTCCGTGGTACCTCCTTGGCCTCAGCCGCTTCCCTGCTCCTAGGTCTTGCTAAGAAGGCCATTCCGTAGAAGCGGACGAAGCAAGTGGCGGCTAGCGCCCCGGTCAGAGCGAGCATTCCAAGCGCAGTGGCGACAAGCAGGTTCACCAGCACATCGTTTAAGCTGAATGACAGTAGCAGCGATTGGAAGATCAGCCACTCGCTGACGAATCCATTGAATGGGGGGATCGCCACGATGGATAGCACGCCGACGAAGAAGAGCACGCTAGTGACCTTCATTCGATGGCTTAGGCCGCCCAGTTTCTCGAGGTTGCGCGTCCCAGTGGCATGCAGTATCGAGCCGGCTCCGAGGAAAAGCAATCCTTTGAAGAGGGAATGGAAGAAGACATGGAGCAAGGTCGCGATCAGAGCCAGGGCGGCCAATTCGTTAAGACCGTAGGCCTTGAAGACCATGGCCGCGCCAAACGCTATGAGTATTATGCCCACGTTCTCGATGCTCGAGAAGGCCAGGATGCGCTTGATGTCTTTCTCGACCAGGGCATAGAGCACGCCGATCAGCGCGGAGATCGACGCAATCAGCAGGAACAAAAGGCCGAGCCAAGCGTCCCCCGGTCCGTTGATCCCGAGAAAATCGAAGTATGTTCGTATCAGCATGTAAATGGCGGTCTTGATCATCACGCCTGACATCAGGGCGCTGATGTTGCTGGGAGCTGCGGGATGGGCTTTCGGCAGCCATACGTGAAGCGGCACAATCCCCGCCTTAGTGCCGAATCCTAAGAGCAGGAGGATGAAGGCAATGCTGCGGACATCCACGCCCATGAACAGTCCGATGTTCTTCAAGTCAGAGAACTCGAATGAGTTGGCCTGGAACGCTAGCAATAAAAGCGCCAGCATGATGAGGGCGCTCCCAATATGCGTCATGACCAGGTAGAGCAAGCCGGCGGACGCTTTCTCGGTGTCCCGGCTCTCGAAAGTCACCAGGAAATAGGAGCAGAGGGACATCAGCTCCCAGGCAATGAGGAATACAATTATGTTGCCAGCCGTGACGACCAAAACCATGGAGAGCAGGAAGAGGTTGAACAGCAGGCCAAAACGCCCCAGCCCGTAGTGGCCCTCGTACTCTTTCACGTAGCCGACGGAATAAATCGAAACCGGGAGGGCAAGGGTGCAGATGACCAAAAGGAAGAAGGCAGAAAGCTGGTCGACAACGATATTGAAACCGAAGGAAAGCTGTCCGATGACACTGGTGATCGGCAAGGAGAGCATCAATGGGCCTTCGACCAGAACCTCAATCGCTACCATGATCCCGCAGGCAGAGAATGCGGCGGCGGCGCCGAAGGCGACGCCGATGCACGCCTTGTTCCTTGAGTTCAACATGACGGCTGAGAAGCCTCCGCACAAGGCTAGGATCACCATCAACGGGAATAGGTAGTCACCGAGCAATGCTCTCACAGCTTGATCTCGCGTTCCATTGGATGCAAGCGCCAATGAGCGAAAGGCAGGTTTGACCCCCCGCCATTCGGCCGCTTAATTCCTAACCAGATATAAGGGTTTCGCCAATACTCACTTTGGGCAATGGGACGCTAGCTGCTCGCTTGAGCGAGTGTTTCGCCATGAATGGCATCAATGATCAAGCGATGAGATTGCGCAAGCCCTGATCGTTCTCATAGCGCAAAGCAACCGCCTGTGCCCAGGTTTGGTTCAGCGAGTAGTGCTTTCGCAGGTGCTTCACTATCATATCGTGCCCTTTCTCTGCGATGCCAGCTTCGTCCAGAATCCGGAACCATTCACTCCATGCTTTGCCTGTTCCAGCTTTGACCTCATCCTCGGTAACGACCTTGAAGTCCTTTCGGCATTCCTTCATGCTATTCGTTCATCAATGCGATTGAGCAGGTCAAAAAGGCTTGCATGGCCAATGCGTATATGGAATAGAACCAACGCCCTAATTGCTCATTTGCCAGCATTGGCTTTTCGCTCCGTCACCGGACCGTTGCGCTAATATACGTCCAGTGTTCATGTAATCGGACGAGGGAACATGCAGAAAGGCGATGCCAAGGTCCAGGGCTCGGAGAAGGCGATATCCATCCTGAAGGCTGCCCTCGAAATCGAGAAGTTCGGTATCGAGTTCTATGATAATTTCAGCACCTGCGTCAAAGAGGAGAGAGGCGCGGCGTTGTTGCGCAGCCTAATGGAGGATGAGATCAAGCACAAGGCAATCCTGGAAAAGGAAATAGCCCATTTCCAATCGACATGCGACGTCTCGTGCGTTCAACCTTCGCCCGATTATCTCGATATAGTCCCGAGCCGAGTCTTCATCCCAAAACCCGATTCTTGTATTCTGCTGCAGGACGAGATAAACGCCCTAGAGAAGGGGCTGGAGGTGGAGAAGCGGAGCATTGCGATGTACGTCGAGGCCGAAGGCAAAGTCGACGATCCCCGGTTGAAAGCCACGCTCCGCTCGCTCGCCGACTGGGAGGTCACCCACCGTGACCTGTTGGAGAAGAACCTGCGCCTCCTGAAGCTCGAAGGGGCCTGGTACGGCTACGGCCCAATACTCGATGGATAGGAAGTAATCCCCGAAATCATTATTAAGTGCGTTAGGATTGCAGAACCCGGGCCATCCAGTGCCTGCCGGACAAACAAATAAATACCCACGTTCCATGCCTTAAGACCAGCCTATCCGCGATAGGCCTTTCACTATCATTCCGGCCGATAGGAAACCGCACAGAGGTGCATCGATGGTTAAGCTCCCAAATATCAACCGAGAATTGTCAGCCTGCCTCCAGTGCGGCTACTGCGTGCGCGTCTGTGATACCTATGGCCAAGAGCCGTGGGAATCCATAAGCCCTCGGGGCAAGGTCTATTATCTGAAGCAGCTGCAGAACCGTACCCCGATGGATACCATCCTGGGGCGCAAGGTCGTGGTCGATGAGGAGTTCGTCGACGCGCTCTATCGTTGCACTGGCTGCGCTGCCTGCTGGACGGTCTGCCACGTCAGCATCGAGTTCGCCGAGTTCTGGGAGAAGGTCCGTGAATGGGTCGTCGAGCAGGGCATGGGGCCGATGCCGGCGCACAAGAAGATCAGGGAGCGAATATTAGCCACTAACAATCCGTACGGAGAGCCGCCGGAGAAGCGAGGCGCTTGGTTCCCTGAAAGCATCAAGCGGGTGGAGGTCAACCCCGATGTGGTCTTCTTTGCAGGCTGCACCGCATCCTACAGGATGACGCAGATCAGCAAGGCGGCCGTCATCAGCTTGGACCGGGCAGGGGTGAAACAGAACATCATGGACGAGAAGGAGTTCTGCTGCACCTCTCCGATGCTCCGCACCGGACAGATCGATGCCAGTCGGGATTTCGCTTTCAACAACATCACGGTCGCGGAGAACATGGGGGCGAAGGCCATGGTTACCGCCTGCGCTGGCTGCTTCAAGACCACGACGCACGACTATGGCCGATTCTATTCCAATCCGTCATTCGAGGTCTTCCACTACTCACAGTACATGCAGAAGCTCCTCAAGGAGAAGAAGCTGAAACTGACCAAGGAGATGAAGATCAAGGTCACCTACCACGACCCGTGCCACCTCGGTCGACATTCGGGGGTTTTCGATGCGCCGCGCGAGGTCATCAAGTCCATCCCGGGCATCGAGCTAGTGGAGATGGGGCGGAACCGCATGAACTCGCAGTGCTGCGGAGCTGGCGGCGGCTACAAGTCGCAGTACAACGAGTTCGCCACCAACATTGCCGCCAAGCGGGTCAAGGATGCAGTGGACACTGGGGCGGAGCGTATCATCACCACTTGCCCGTTCTGCGTGCTGAACCTGCAGCAGGGCGCCAAGCAGATCGGCGCCAACATCAAGGTCATGGACCTCGCAGAGCTGCTGGTGGAAGCGACGAACCCGACGGAAGCCGCCCTGACCGAGAAGAAGTGAGCAGAATCTCATTTTAGTTGCAGAATTCGGGCTTCTACTCGATAGGTTGAAGTACTTTTAACTTCTCGATTTCGCTGCGCTTCCTATGGTATTCGAGCTCCTGGATGAACGTATCCGCAAAGTATTGAAGGAAAAGGACATCCATGAGCCGACTGGCCCGCAGCGCCAGGCCATCCCTCACGTACTGAAGGGCGAGCATCTTCTCCTGGTCGCGCCGACGGGCATCGGCAAGACCGAGGCGGCCATGCTCCCGATCTTCCATACCCTCCTGCAGTCTGAGAGCCCCGGCATCCGCTGCTTGTACGTCACCCCGCTCCGCGCGCTTAACCGGGACATGCTGAGACGCCTAGAGGAATTCGGCAAGGCCCTGGGTATCGAGGTGGCGGTGCGGCACGGGGACACCTCGACCAGCGAGCGATCTAGGCAATCTCGGAAAGCGCCTGATATTCTTATCACAACTCCGGAAACGCTCCAAGTCATGTTCTCCGGCAAGCGGCTCCGGGAGCATCTGAAGAACATCAGGTTCGTGGTGATCGATGAGATCCACGAGCTTGCCGAGGATGAGAGGGGGGCGCAGCTCTCTATCGCCCTCGAGAGGATGGTGAAGGAGGGCGGCGAGTTCCAGCGTATCGGCCTTTCCGCCACCATCGGGAGCGTTCAGGAGGTCGCCAATTACCTTGGCGGGGTGGGCCGGAAGGTGACGATAGTACGGGCGCATGTCTCGAAGGACCTCCGCATCACGGTCCAAAGCCCGGAGGTGCTGTCGAATGACAAGGATCTCGCCGGCACGCTGCTCAGCGAGCCGCAGCTGATCGCCTGCATGCGCCGCTGCCGAGACATCATCGAGGCGCATCGTTCGACGCTCCTTTTCGTCAACACCCGCGACACCGCCGAGGCGCTCGCGGCCCGCTATCACGTCTGGGACGAGGATCTGGCGATAGGGGTCCATCACGGCTCGCTCTCCAAAGAGATACGGATCGAGATGGAGGAGGCGTTCAAGCAGGAGAAGCTGAAAGGCCTGATCTGCACTTCCTCGCTCGAGCTGGGCATCGACATCGG
>PNBI01000016.1 GCA_003135935.1 Methanomassiliicoccaceae archaeon | reverse complement strand
AAGCTTACACACTTGAACAGCCAGACAAGACTGCTTGAATTATCCCGATGCGTCAGGTACTAGACAGAGGTTAATCGGCACAGGAATATTGACCTGTTTCCCTTTCACTACTTTCGATTAAGTGATAGTTTAGGATCGGCTAACCCTCGGCTGACGAACATTGCCGAGGAACCCTGGCCCCTACGGCGGAACGGATTCTCACCGTTCTTTGCTGCTACTCCTACCATGATCCTTATACAAACACGGTCCACCAGACCTCACGGCCTAGCTTCTACCCATGCATGTCACCTCGTTACCAGATCACCTTTCGGTGCTCAATAATATCGGTATCCGGTTTAGCCCCGTCCATTTTCAGGGCCCATAATCTCGACTGGTGAGCTGTTACGCTTTCTTTAAANNCTGCTTCTAAGCTCACCTCCCAGTTGTCTTCGACTACAGACGCCTTTTGTTATTACACTTAACCGGAATTTAGGGACCTTAATTATTGGCTGGGTTGCATTCCCTGATGGACCCCAAGATTACCCCAGAGGCCCTCACTCCCGACTTCTACGGTGGTTACAAGTTCGGAGTTCAACAGGCGACCGAAAACTTTCGTTTCCTAAGCCCCCAATTGGTGCTCTACCACATAACCTACCTCCATCGAGGTCTAACTGCGATTAGTTTCACGAGGAACCAGCTATTTCCAGCTTTGATTGACCTTTCATCCCTATGCCCAGGTCATCCCAAAGATTTGCACATCATTACGGGTTCGATCCTCCACCTTCCTTTCGAAAGGCTTCAATCTACCCAGGCATAGATCAACTGGCTTCGGGTATCCCTCCAATGACTCCAGGCGAGCGCACCTCGCCCCTCACCCTTGCGGGTTGCGGGCTAGTTGGTTTCCCTCCGGCTCCGATCTTCTAGATCTTAGCCTCGCCATTGAACAGAACTCCATGGCCCGTTATTCGAAACGGACGATACGACACTGGTCTGCCTTGCGGCTTCGTCCCTTTCATGCCGTATCTGAATATGGCTGTCTGGTTTCACGCTCTTTTGACCTCCCGTCAAGGGTACTTTTCAGTTTTCACTCACGCTACTACTGCGCTATCGGTCTCGAGACGTATTTAGGGTTGGGGGTAAGTGTCCCCCGGATTCACGCGCGATATCTAACGCGCGGTACTCTGGATACCCAAAATCTTCTTTTCGGTTTATTCGTACGGGTCTATCACCCTCTATGGAGCAACGTTCCAGTTGACTTCTGATTCACCGAGGAGGAAGTACTTGAGTCCAACAACACCACACGCACCTCAACTTTCGAAGAGGCGTTCGGTTTACCCTGTGCCGCGTTCGATCGCCTTTACTAACGGCATCTCGGTTGATTTCTTTTCCTGCGGGTACTAGGATGTTTCGATCCCCCGCGTTCCCGATCCTTCCGGACCAGTCCGAAGACTAGGAAGTCCCATTCGGCTNNTCGCAGCTTGACACGACCTTCTTCGGCGCTCGAGCCGAGCGATTCCCCAAACAGCTTAATAAATAAGCCACTGACTGTCGGCTTAACATACGTCCAGGATTGCGTGTGATTGGATCATCGAGCCCACGGAAACACCTTCCTTGTCTCCACCGCTCTTTCCACTTCCCCGAAAAATCACTTTCCGGGTGCACTTCTCATCTTAACAACTCACCGCTTCCAAGTATGGCGCGGCGCAGTGAGCCCCTCGATGCCCGAGGTTATATTTATACGTTGTTCCAGGCTGGTACCGCATGCAGAGTTGGAACCCGCCCATGCTCCCCAGAGCGCGGGAATTACCCCTAGTATAGGGGTGCTATTTAACAGTTTCGCGATTGTTTATCTTGGATATGCTGGATTGGCCGCTCTGAAACAACATCTTTGTTCAATCGCCGGGCGGTGATAGGATGCCCCTTTTTCTCACGGGAGAATTTGAAGGCTTGCTCCTATTCTATTCGATAAATTGCACGTATTCTAAAGTCGTTACTATACTAGACGGTAATTAGGGCGATAATTAGGGCAGGGATCCCGCTAGGCGACAAGGCGACCTTGACGCCCGCTCCTTTCAACGCCTCTATCTTGCTAGATGCCGTTCCTGCTCCGCGAGAAATGATCGCTCCAGCATGTCCCATTCGCTTGCCTGGAGGTGCGGTCCTCCCAGCAATATACGCAACGACCGGCTTGCTCATCCTCTTCTTTATCATAAGGGCGGCCTCCTCTTCAGCGGTCCCGCCAATCTCTCCGACAAGGACGACGTTCTCGGTCTCGGGATCTGATTCGAGCTCCTCTAGAACATCGATAAGCGATGTCCCGACAATTCGGTCACCGCCGATGCCGATACAAGTCGATTGGCCAATGCCTGCCTCGCTCAGCGCACTGACGATCTCGTAAGTCAGCGTGCCGCTGCGGGATACGATGCCCGTCCTCCCATTCTTGAATATCTGGGTCGGCATGATCCCCATCTTCCCGTATCGGGATGAGGCGATTCCCGGGCAATTGGGGCCAAGGATCCGGCAACCCTTCAGGCGCCCATACTCGATCATGATCAGCGCATCCTTCTGAGGGATATGCTCTGAAATGACGACCACGGTCCTCAAGCCGCCGTCGATTGCCTCCAATACGGCATCAAGGGCGACCCTGGCCGGAACGAAAACCACGGAAGCGTTCGCGCCAGTTGCATTGACGGCCTTCATCACACTGTCATAGACCAGGACTCCCCCCACCTTGGAGCCGCCACGGCCTGGCGTGACACCAGCCACCACATTAGTACCGGCATCCAGCATCGATTGGGCATGATATTCGCCTTGATGGCCGGTAATTCCCTGAACTAGGACTTTCGTGTCCGGTCCCATCAACATCTTCAGTCCTCCTTCAGCAATGAAGCTGCTTTCTCACAAGCAAGGTCGAGTTCGTGGAAGGCCACTATCCCTCCCTTCTTAAGACGAAGTCCCGCCTCCTCTTCGTTCACTCCCCTAATCCTCACGACGATGGGGATGCGGATGCCCAAACTGTCCCGGGCGGCAAGGATCCCATCAGCCACGGTGTCGCATTTGGTTATGCCGCCGAAAATATTGACCAGTATGACCTTGGGAATCGCCTTGGACATAAGCATCATGGCCTGCTCGACCACCTTCTCATCGTCCGTTCCTCCAAGGTCCAAGAAGACCCTACCGCGAGCGTCGAAGGACGAGAGAAGATCAAGGGTTGCCATGGTAAGGCCAGCTCCGTTTGCCAATACTCCGATGTCCCCATCGAGCTCCACGAGGGCGAGCCCCTTTTCTCGAGCCTCCTGCTCTAAGGGGGTGCGGTCGAACTCATGGAAATCCAGCTCAGGATGGCGATAGGCTGCGTCCTCGTCGATCACAACCTTCGCATCGGCAGCCACCAACTTGCCCTCAGCTGTTTGGACGAGAGGGTTCATCTCCACCAGCTCGCAGTCCATCTCCCAGAATAGTTTCCACTGTTGCTTCAGAATCTCAGATAGCTGCTTTGCCGGGGCATTATCCAATTGCAGATGCTCCAATGCCTCCCGGACTATGTAGTCGCCCAGGCCTACGAATGGATGGACGGCCCAGGTTTTTACCTGTTCCTCTTGGGCCGATTCGACATCCATTCCACCTTGATTGATGATCATTAGTATCGGCAGGCGTCTGCTCCGGTCCATCGTCATGCTTACATAGATCTCGCGGAAAACGTTCAATCGTTCCTCGATCAGGACTGAAGTGACTGCCTTTCCAGATATCTTGAGATCGAGTATTTCGTTTGCGGCTTTCTGGACCTGTTCGAGCGTGGAGCCGAATCGGATGCCGCCTGCCTTCCCCCTTCCACCGGCCTGGACTTGAGCTTTGATCATCATGGGCTTGCTGACCGACCCGATCTTCTTTGGGTCGTTGATGATATAACCCTCTGGAGTGGGAATTCCGTATTTCCGGAACAGCTCTTTTCCTGAATATTCTATTAGCATCAAGGCGAGACCCATTGAATAGAGCCACCATTACCTAATTATTGGCTTCTACCGTCTTTCGGAAAATCTCCTATTAATTTCTATTCTCAATTAAAGATAATTCGTCGTCAAGGGGCGAATATTGAGGCAAATGAATTCATTGGAAGGTCATGGAATAAACAATTATCAGATGGGGAAGAGGTTAAATAATGCTTCCAGCTTCAGAAATCCAAATGACGGTTCACATCCTTCCAGGAAAAGGTTCTGACTGCAACATCCTACTTATCGGTGGAGATAGACCGATTCTCGTTGACACGGGGACGGGAGGATGCAATTCTCAGACTCTTCAATGGATTTCTAGATATGTCCCGTTGGAAAAGGTTGACCGAATTATCCTTACTCATTGTCATTTCGATCATACTGGTGGAGCGCCAGAGATCATGCGGAATATGGGAGCGAAGGTCTTCATACACGAGAAGGATGCTGGTCCAATAAGAAACGGGGACGGCTGGGGAACTCTGTCCAAGATGTTCGGCGAGAACAGCGAGGCGATAGAAGTGGCGAC
>PNBI01000059.1 GCA_003135935.1 Methanomassiliicoccaceae archaeon | reverse complement strand
AGCGGGAGCGAATCTCAACGCTAATCGGCGATATTTGCAAAGGCCATGACGTTGACCAGAGAATCGGTTCCGACATGTTCGGCGTAGCATTTGCGACAATACAGATCACCGATGTTCCGCTGATACCAAAGCTCCACCTGTATCAGTGGGAACAATTCGCCGCATGATTGGCATTTGAATATCATTCACACGCCTCTTGATCCGATTTATTCGCCTTCCTGCCTTTATAGACCGATTAGGCAGTTCTCATCGATGATAATACTAATCGCTGCCAATAGGAGATAATCTACGAACGATGCCATCAATTCCGATATGATCCATCAGTAGCACCGGACCTTAGGAAAATGAGGGCGAAGATTGACGCTGAAGTAGTTCTCATTGAGCAAACGATGTGATAGGATGAGGGTTGCAGACTTATCTATGGATCTCGCTCGCAAGCCAATTAATCAGAATTGAAAAGGGAATGAAAGGGTTTAGGGGTCACTTCCCCGCGGGCTCTTGGACGAGCATGATCTCTGGCACGATCCCGTCCTGACCCGGATTGCTTTGGGCGCTCTCTTTCTGGGGGACGACCCTCTCATGGTACTCGTCCGCGGTCTTCAGCGAAACGTTCCGGATGAAGACGCTGGTCAGCAGGCCGAAGATGACTATCCCCGCTCCGATGAGGAACATGTAGGTGATGCTGTTGCTCAGCGAGAGCCTGATCGCCTCCAAGACCGGCGTGGGGATGCTGGACGCCAGCGGAGACATCAGCAGGCCCCCGATGCTGTTCACATCGGTGGTCGGCAGGGTGGCTATCGCCCCGGCGGGCAGGTTGTTCCCCAATTCCGCGACCATGCGGCTGTTGACTATCGCTCCAAGCACCGTCACCCCGATGGTGCCGCCGATGGCCCGGAACAGGGTCATGGACGATGTCACCACGCCCATCTCCTTCTTCGAGACCACGTTCTGCGCGGCCACGATGTAATTGGACATCACCGCTCCCAGCCCCATGCCCGTGATGATGAGGTAGAGTACCGCGTCGCTCTGCGGGCTGCCGGCATGCAGCGTGGACAGCATGAACAGGCCGAACGCCGAGAGAGGCGGGCCGATGATGAGCCAGATCTTGTATCCGGTGCGCTTGAGCAGGAACCCGCTCGCTAGCATGGTGATCATCACCCCGACCATCAGGGGGATGAGGGTCTCGCCGCTGCTGGTGGCGCTCATCCCTATCACCGCCTGCAGGAACATAGGCAGGAATGCTATCACGCCGAACAGCCCGACGGAGAATATCAGCAGTCCCATGCTTCCCAGTGTGAAGATCGGCTCCCTGAACAGATGCAGTGGTAGGATCGGGTCCGCCGCCCTGCGCTCGATCAGCACGAATGCTACCAGCGATATGATCGAGAGGACGGTCAGGCCGATCACCTCGATGCTATCCCAAGCATATGTGCTGCCACCCCAGGTCATGACCAGCAGTGCCGGCACCAGCGTTGAGGCCAGCGTGACCATGCCTGGAAAGTCGATGCGCTTCGAGGTATCGCTCACCATCTTGGGGAACTTCAGGGACGTGACTAAGATCGCCAGTACGCCCACCGGTATGTTCACATAGAACACCCAGCGCCAGTCGGCGTTGTCGATGATGAAGCCGCCCAGGAACGGGCCGACCACCATGGCGATGGCGAATATCGCGCCAAGCATCCCTTGGATCTTGCCCCTTTCGGTTGGAGCATACAGATCGGCCACGGTGGCCATCGACACCGGCATGATCGCTCCTCCGCCCAGGCCCTGGATGAACCGGCAGATGATCAGCATGTCCATTGAATTCGACATTCCAGCCAGGATAGAGCCTCCGATGAAAAGCCCCATGCCGGCCAGGAAGACCGGCTTCCGGCCATATCGGTCGCTCATCTTTCCGGCGACCGGTATGCTCAGAACTTCGGCCAGCATGTAGCCGGTGAACAGCCATGCGAAGAGGCTCATCCCGCCCAGCTCGCCGACGATGGTCGGAAGGCTGGTGCCCACCACAGTCTGGTCCAGGCTGGCCAGGAGCATTCCCAGAGCCAGGCCGATCATGATGAAGACCCGGCTCCAGCTCTTCTTGTACTCGCCAGTATCAGGCTGCTTGGCATCCGCCATGTCCTTATCTGATTTCTTCTGTCCAAACATTATAACACCATACAACTTGTTTTTCATCTCTGACAAGTTTCGTCTGAGATTCCCGAGAACGGGCTTCTCAGCAACTCGCGTAACGTGCCAGGTTTCGCGCCTAGCATCCTTTCGGCCAGATCTTGCCTGGCGGCATTCATTCGCAGGAGCTGCTCCGGACCAAGCGCATTGGTAGCGCTCTTTCCGAGGCTTCCCAGCATGGTCATCAATGCGATGGCCGTCTCTCTCGGATACTCAGTTTGGAATATCCCTTCGTCGACGCCTTGCCTTATGATGCGCTCCACCGCCGGGATAAGGAATTCACTCGCTCTCTCTTCCACTAAATGATGGAACGCTTGATTGCGCTCCTTGTGGAATAGCGACACTATCATTTTGGACCGGTCGCTGATCCCTGAGTTGGAAGGGGTGAGCTCCTTGAACCGCTCTATGGCCGTCAGTCCCTTCTTTTCCATGGCGGATTCGATCGATGACTTGATCTCATCGAGGAGTCGCTCGACGATCGCCGTTAGCAGATCTTCCTTGGTATCGAAGTAATGATAGAACAGGCCCTTCGCCACGTCCATCCTTTTCACGATGTCGTCGATCGAGGTGTTCTCGAAACCAGTCTCGAGGAAGAGCTCCTCTGCGACTGTTATGAATTCGTTTTTTCTTACCAACGGATTCTTGGTGTTTCGAGTAATCTTGACCACCGACTGACCGTCAGTCAATTCATGCTTTCTATATAAATTGTCGCAGAATAACTTCAAGGAGGGATCGGACGGAGAACACCCAACTCGGTCCGCAATATGTGATAACCCTAACCGTTACCAGTCTTACCTTCATCATTTCGTGAGACCTATCCCTTTCAAAACCACTGTTTGACAATTCCAGATGAAATGATCGGCGAGTTGATCCATTGGCTTGAAAGCCTCCAGAAGTTAATTATCTATTCAACTCGGTCTATTATACGAGGTGCATCGCCACGACCCCCAAGCAGATCGGAGAGACGCTTTCAAGGGCAGGCAGATTGAAGCTGGAAGTCATTTGTGTGTATAGCTCCGCTTCATTGCCTGATGGCGCGACTCCTTTGGCCAAGATCAATCGCTGCGTAACAAAAGCGATTATGTCACTGGCGGCAGGTGACAGGCCTCCCGCTTACATCAACAACGAGGCATTGGGCGGATGCTGCCCCGGGGGTCAGTCATGGCTTGGCTACGTCGAGTTCCCAGAACTGCTAAAGCATTTCATCTCTACCGGGCACGTTGATTTCCGTCATGGCGCCGCCGAGCATCTCAAGATGAGCCCGCAACTTGTTGATGAGAGCCGAGCGAACATCGGCAGAATCACACCCTTGCCAGGAAACCTGATCATCCGTCCCAGCAAGGATCTGGATGATGACCAAGGCGTGAGGAGCTTCCTCCTTTTCGCCAATGCGGAACAGACCCGGAACATCTGCGCCTTGAACCATTTCTGCACAGCGGACGCGTTCGGCTCCACCATCATACCTTGGGGGCCGACCTGCGCCACGTTCGTCACCTATCCAGCAGGGATGGCCGAGAAGTGCCCAAAGGACGCTCTTTTCGTCGGTCCGGTCGATCCAACTGGGAACGAATGGTTCCCTCAGGATATGATGTCCATAAGTATGTCGGCCGCTACCGCCAGAAGATTGTGTGATGCCTATGAGCTTTCATTCATTGCCAAAAGGCCCAAGGTGGCGTATCCTGAGAAAAGGGAGACACTGCAATAGACTGGAGCAATACTTCCACTTCCGAAGGACGTCTGTACAATCATTTTTCTAATGCGGGTTCATTACTGAAAGGGGGAGAGAGAAATGCTTATCGGTATCGTAGGAAAGCCTAACGTCGGCAAGTCGACCTTCTTCTGCGCGGCCACTCTGGCACCGGCAGAGATAGCGGACTACCCATTTACCACCATCAAGCCGAACAAGGGCGTGGCATATCTGCGCACCCGCTGCCCCCACCTGGACCTAGGGGTGCCCTGCCATCCTCGGAACTCGGCCTGCGAGAAAGGTGTTCGATTGGTGCCGGTCGAACTAATTGACGTCGCTGGGTTAGTTCCGGACGCTTGGCAAGGGAAAGGCCTTGGCAATCAGTTCCTCGACGACCTCCGTCAGGCGGACGCTCTCATCCACGTGGTCGATTCGTCCGGCTCCACCGATGCGGAGGGGCTCCCGGTCACCGCGAACTCGCACGACCCGATGAAGGACGTCAAGTTCCTGGAGAACGAGATGGACCATTGGATCAAGGGCATCCTGGACAAGGGCTGGGAGAAGGCCGCGAAGCAAGCGCATCTCGAAGGCGAGAAGGTCGGGGAGCTCATCTACAACAAGATGACCGGGCTAGGGATGTCGATGCATCATATCCTGGCTGCCTTGCGAGAAGCCAACCTGCCAGAGGCGCCAGACTCCTGGACCTCGGACGATCTGATGAAGCTTTCGTCGCTGCTGCGCAAGTACTCCAAGCCGATGATCATCGCCTTGAACAAGGCGGACATCGCGAACGATGAGACGCTGAAGCGCATGGCGCATATCGAACATTACATGAGCATACCCACCTGCTCCCAGTCCGAGCTTGCGCTGCGAAGAGCGGCCAAAGGACAGCTGATCGAGTACCTGCCAGGGGACGAGAAAATAAAGGTCATCGATCCGGCGAAGCTCAATCCCGCCCAAAAGAAGGGCATAGACTACATTCAATCGCATGTGATGAGCAAGTTCAATGGAACTGGCGTACAGCAAAGCCTCGAGACCGCGGCGTTCAAGATGCTCGACCTGATCCCAGTATACCCGGTGGAGGACGAGCACCGCTGGACCGACAAGTCCGGCAATGTGCTTCCGGACACGCACCTGGTGAAGCGGGGCGCCACCGCTCGGGACCTGGCCTACAAGATCCATACGGACCTGGGGGAGAACTTCATCCGCGCCGTGAACGCCAGGACGAAGCGCATCGTCGGCGCCGATTACGTCCTCCAGGAAGGGGACGTCATCACCATCATTTCCAAGAAGTGAGTCATGATCGAATCCTGGGAAACAAGACTGATCACAGCGACCTACAAGCGCGAGGAGAACGAGCGCCTGGTAATCGAGATGTTCGGCAAGACCAGGGACGGCTTGTCGATCACCCTGCGCTATACTGGCTTCCTTCCTTACTTCCATCTGGTCGAGCCGACGGACCAAGTGCTCAGCGGGTTGGAGAGGGAGCATGATGTCGTCAAGGTCGAACNNAAGGCAGCCAAGATAACCGTGAAATATCCTGGCTTAGTTCCGCAGTTCCGCGACCGGCTCAAGCTGCAATTCGCCGTCCTGGCCGCGGACATTCCGTTCCATCGGCGCTTCATATTCGACTACGACATGGGCTCTTGCATCCGGGCATATGGGACGAAAGTGGACGTCAGTTTCAAGCAGGAGTATACCACGGACCTGGTGGTCGAGATGGCGCAGAAGGATGGAGCGCCGTATTTCGACAATATCCCTGCCTTTAACCCGGAATTAAAGATACTCGCCTTCGACATCGAGAACTCGATCACTGACGGGCACATCTACACCATCTGCTACTTCATCAAACAGGGCTCGCAGCTGCGGGGCGGCCAGCCGATCTGGGGCACTGAGAAGGAGATCATTGAGCGGTTCGCCGAGGCGATGAGGGCCGAGGACCCGGACGTGATCACAGGCTACAACATCGATGGCTACGACATTCCCGTGATAATCGAGCGGGCGGAGAAGCTCGGCATCAGGAATATCCAGTGGGGCCGGGACCTTTCTCCCCCGAGGCGCATCTACCAGGGGTTCTGGCGCTTGAACGGGCGATTGGTCGCGGACGCCTGGTGGTCCGTGAAAAAGGACCTGAAGCCGAAGCAGGAGACGTTGAACGCCGTCTCGAAGCTGCTCCTCGGCGAAGAGAAGATCGAAGTGAACATGGGCATGAAGGCCGACCTGGATTACGACCCGAGGCGCATTGACAAGGAGTGGGAGGCGGACCGGGACAAGATACTGCGCTACTGCACCCGCGATGCCGAGCTCTCCCTCCGGGTCATCGACAAGATCGGGACGCTGCGGAGGACCATGGACATGGCGACTGTGGCGAAGCTGCCATTGGATGATGTCCTCAATAGTGGCAATTCGTTCCTCATCGATTCCATCCTCATTCGGGCGGCGGACCGGAACAATCCGCGCATCGGCGTGCCGATGACCGGATCGTTCGAAGAAGTGGAGATGATCGAAGGCGGCTACGTGCACTCATTCCAACCTGGCTTGTATCACTGGGTCTGCGTGCTCGACTTCAAGTCGATGTATCCTTCGCTCATCATCGCCAAGAACATCTGCTTCACCACCCTCAATCCGGCGGGGGACATCGTCTCGCCCACGGGAGTGCACTTCTTCAGCCGCGAGCAGCGGCCTGGCCTGTTGCCTGGCATATTGGTATCACTGATGAGGGAGCGCGACGAGACCAAGCGCAAGATGAAGGAAGCCAGGACCGCGGACGAGAAGCTGTATTACGACGGCTTGCAAGGAGCGATCAAGATACTGATGAACTCATTCTACGGCGTTTTCGCCTCCTCCTTCTACCGATTCACCGACCGCTCGATCGGCTCGTCGATCACCGCCTTCGCCAGGGAGACGACGAAGGGGATCATCACCTCGCTCGAGACGGAGGGCAACAAGGTGATCTACTCCGATACCGACTCCATATTCGTCCAATGCCCCACGCCGGACCTCGATACGGCGGCGAAGTTCGGCAAGGATATCGCCGACCGATTCTCGAAGGAAGGCGGGCAGCTGGAGTTCGAGAAGATCTTCGAGCCGCTTTTCTCTCATGGCAAGAAGAAACGGTATGTGGGAAGGGTGGTCTGGCCGGTGAGGCAGGAGGAGCTCCTGGTCCGCGGCTACGAGACCAGGCGCACCGACGCCTTTGACCTGCAGTCCGAGCTATTGATGGAGGTCTTCGAGCAGGTGCTGAACGAGAGGCCGGAGGAGGCCGTCAAGATCGCCCGGAAGAAGGTGGGCGAGATCATGCAAGGGACGGTCCCCATCGAAAAACTGGTCATCTCCCGATCGGTCAAGGACTTCAAATCGTATAGCGATCCGAAGCGCCTGGCGCATGTTCAGGCGGCGGAGAAGCTCATCGCCCTGGGATACGAGTTCGTCCCGGGCATGAAGGTCTCCTGGATCGTGACCAACTCTCGTAAAACGCCGCAGGAGATCGAGCCGTTCATCAGCGGCAAGAAGTTCGAGCGCGTCCCCGACTGGAAGTACTACGCGGAAAGGGTGGCGCAGACCATCGCCCGAGCGACCGAGAACTTCGGTTGGAGCGAGAAGGACCTGCTCACCGGTTCGCAGCAATCCGGGTTATTCTCGGACGCATTCCAGGATGAGACGAAGGCACCGGAGCCCGGATGCCCCAGGCCTGCACCGAAGAACGAGGTCAAGAAGACAGACAAGCGCCTCTCATTAGAGGACTTCATGTAAATGAGGCTATGAAAGCCATATTTGTCAATTCCATGGACAAATAAATGGGGATAGGTGACCGGGCATCTTCGTTTGTAAGACCGCCTCGCTGCCTCTTTCACTCAAGGAAATGAAATCGCTTTACGAGAGTTGTTTTGCTCCACCACTCACCTATTCCATACATCCGACCGGCCTTTGTCCACCAGAGGCCCCATAGCAAGCCAATGAAGATGATATGTTCATCGATCAATGGATTCTGCGCTGGCGGGAGATTGGTGGACCAGAGCATCAATAGGAGCAAGGTCCCACCATAAGTGGCCAATCTGGATCCAATTCCCAAGATCAAAGCAAGGCCTAAAGCCAATAGGGCGAACATGAAAAGGATATCCACGATTTGATTCCCTGAGATGCTGGTGTAGAATCCTGAGAATATTCCACTTGTTCCGTACTTGAGGTATCCTGCTGTCGGGGATCCGCCGTTCAACCAGGATTGCGCAGCTGGGGTTGAATATCCAAGACCAAACAGCTTATCCAGGAAGGACCATAGGAACAGCCATCCTAACAGGATCCTTGACGCACCCCAGACCATCCTGAGCCGTGAGGAGGTGGTTGCCTGATCCGTTTTCATGAGGAAATAGTCGCAGCCACTGTTACTTAACATTGACGCATGTTCCTATTCCCAAATCGCTGACATTGATTCTAACAGCTGGACCATCTCGGAAAATCAAATTCAAATGAAAAGGTTTCTCCAGGAGAGCGGAGAAGTGCATTCTTCCTTTTGATGCGCCCCTATCGGCTTATCCGTTCATTCTGGAGAAGATTTGTTCGAAATTATCTCTCGAGCCAGCCCTTAGTCCTTGGGCCATGCCCACTGCGATCTCGCTCTCGTCCTTTTCCAGACCAGCAAGTGTCGCTTTGGCGACCACCTCGGCCGGGATGCCTCGATCGGTCTGCCCCCTTCTCGCTCTTGCTCCCTTGTCCAGTTCGGTGTTCACTGTCGGCGGGATCACCTCGAAGACCCGGATGGATGTGTCCTTTAGCTGGTGTCGCAACGAAACACTGAATGAATGGATGGCAGACTTGGTTGCGCAATATACTGGCATTGAAGCAATCGGGATGAAACCTAGACCCGAGCTAACATTTACGATCGCGGCCTCCTTCTTCTTAATAAGATCAGGGATGAAATGCGCGGCCAGGTAAACGTAGGCCTTGAAATTGATGTCAATCTCATCCCCACAGTCCTCCTTCAAATGCCTCAGCAGGTCATCCGGGCCTTTCCTTAGGTCGATCATTCTCTGGATGCCTGCATTGTTAATCAGGACATTCATTTCCGGGAAGTTGGAGATGACCCATTCGTGCAATTTCTCTCGTTCGCTCTCTTTTGACACGTCGCATTTCATCGTGTGCAATTTCGGAAGGCGGTCCTTTGCCTTCTGCAGATTCTCGGATGTCCTGGCGCAGATGATCACCTCATTGCCTTTGCTTAGGAACAACTCCGCCAGTGCGAGCCCGATTCCGGTCGCACCACCAGTTATCAATATCGTGTTGCCACTCACCTTCATGTCAGCATCTCCATCGCCATGTTGTCATTCTATTCCTTTGCCATCGTAATCATTTCGGTGCGTGAAGTCTTTCACTTCTCGCCGCACTCTTAAGTTCTTTGCAAGCGAAGTTGCAGGATACCCCAGGCGGAGTCCATAAACCACGTTCATATGGTCGGGGATATGAAGGATGCGCTTCACCTCTTTGTCAACTATCTTATCGCCGAAATCGCTCATGATGCGGACGCTGATTCCTAGGGATTGTGCCATCAACCACATGTTCTCCATTACGCAGCCAAGGCTCACCAGACCTAGGACGTCACCTTCCGAATCCGGTGCCCTCTTCCTGGAATCGTATATCACGATCAGGACGACCGGGCTTCCATCGATGGTCTGGTCCAATGGCATGGGCGGGCATTCGCGGGCGACTTTGCTGAACATTGAAGGGTCCCTAAATGATGATGGAAACTCGGTTCCGAGGATTCCGATCTTCTTTCTTAACAGCTCTTTTTTGGAGAACGATAGCTGCTGGTAGTTCTCCCGGAGAAAAACCTCGGTGACGCGAGATTCGATGCTTCCCAGTTTAGTAAGGACATCATGGTCGTCGATGACCAGGATCTCGAAGTTCTGCATGTTATGGGGCGTGGGCGAGCACCTCGCCGCCTCCAGGATCTGCTTCAGGTCCTTATCGGCGATAGGGCAATCTGGATCGAAGGGGGCTCTTACAGATTGCCTTTCCTGCATGAGTTTTAACGTGCTAGTCATGATGATCGCACAACTATCACAGTAGCAGCCCTTCATAAATGGAGCGATGGCTCCGGACCAACCCTGACGCATTCCAAAAAGGAATGCAAGGTCCGCCACATTCTCATTGCTTCGGACGGAGAACTAGGGGTTCCAGGCTAACCATATGTCTTGAACGGGCGGTCAGCAGCCGAACAACGTTTATATAGATAGGCGCAATCTGCACGCTGAGCGTCTCCGGATGCTCGCGGAATTGTACCCAAGTGAGGGCGAATCCGTGAAAGCCGTTGCGACGGCGACAGGTGATGACAAATGGCAGAAGGCGCAACAAAGCGCGTGGTCGATGAGACCGACGAGGCGAAGAAGGGCCCCTCCGGAAAGGGATTTTATCATTATATGGGAGAGGCCTGGAGAGATATCGATAACAGCTATGTCAGCGAGCTCATGTGGGAGCGCTTGATCCAATGGCGCAAGGAGGAGAACTTCCTGCGCATCGACAAGCCTACCCGGCTCGATCGCGCCCGCAAGCTCGGCTACAAGGCCAAGCAGGGCATAGTCATGGTCCGCGGACGAGTAAGACGCGGCGGACTGCGCAAGCACCAGATCCGCAAGGGACGCCGTGCCAAGCGCCGAGGCATCAACAAGATCACCATGAAGAAGAACCTGCAGCGCATCTGCGAGGAGCGAGTGGCCAAGCGCTATCCGAACCTTGAGGTCCTGAACTCCTACTGGGTTGGCAAGGACGGCAAGCACGTATGGTTCGAGGTCATCATGATCGACAAGCACCACCCGTGCATCGCCAACGACCCGGTGTACAAGTGGATCGTCGATAGCCACCACAAGGGTCGCTGCTACCGTGGCCTGACGGCCGCCGGCAAGCGGGGACGTGGCCTCAACAACAAGGGCAAGGGCGCCGAAAGATCGCGCCCGAGCATAAGGGCCAACAACCGCTCAGGCAAGTGATCATTGCCTGATGGCGTTCAACCTTTCCTCAATCTCTTCCTCCGACATCCCCACCAGCGGGAAGAACGCTGGCACGGGGACGTCGATATTTTTGATCTTCTCGAAATCATCGAGGCTGTAGCCGAAAACCACCGCCAAGGCGCGGTTCTTCTTCGATACCTCGGTCAGAAGACCGTTCGACACGACTTTCAAATCGGCGTCCCAACGGCGCAGGATCCGGACCGCTTCGTTCTCTTCATCGACGATAGCGATAATGCGGCAGCCGCGCTTCATGATCAGCCAAGCCGCCAGGGCGTCCTTCTCCTTCTCCAGCAGCGCCACGACTCGTCCCTGCGAGCCCATGGGCAGGCCGCCCGGGCCTGGGACGTACTCGGAGAAGATGTAGGCGTTCTTTTCCCTCACCTCGACGAAGAACTCGACGTCCGGATGCTTGAGATCCACCTTCGGCCCCTTCTCCTCGTTCGCGATCCAGATGGCGGAACCGACCTCCTTGCCCACCTCGTTTGAGGTGAAGCAGTGCTCGCCAGCCCTCCTGGCCCTAACGGCGAAGCTTTGTCCCTGATGATACAGCGCTTTGGAGTACTCGGCCGCCACGCGCTTCATCGTCTCCATGTCGGACCTGCACTTTAACACCGGAGAGACCGAGGAAACGCCCATGACCCGCCTCAGCACCTTGATCGCTTGGTCTATATCTTGCGGCTCAACGAAAACTCGACCTTGCTCGGTGGTGATCAGCGCCTCCAGCCCGGCGTCCGCCAGGTTGGACATCATGTTGTCGACCAGGATGCGCTCGAACCTCTTCCGTACCGCTTGGCTCTTGAGCCCCATTTCTGCGTAGCGAACGAGGATAAGGTCCATGCAGGCGAATGATAACACCTCCTTCCACATGATTCTGCCGGAAAGCCAACGAACGATTATCTACCGCCTCGGGCATCATTGGCATGCTGGCAATGGAACTGGCTTTCGCAATCGGCATCCTGGCGTTCGCGCTTCTAGCTGGTCTGCTCGGCTCATTGCTGGGACTGGGCGGCGGGATCGTCATCATTCCAGTGCTCACGCTCGGTTTCGGTTACCCCATGCAAACGGCGATCGGAGCTAGCCTGATGGCCGTGATCGCATCCTCCACTGGCTCGGCGTCCTATTACGTTGAGGAAGGGTTGAGCAACATCCGCCTGGGGATGGTGCTGGAGATCGCCACCACCTTCGGCTCGGTCATCGGAGCATTGATTGCCGTCTACACCGACCAGTACATTCTGGCTGCGGCATTCGGCATCCTCCTGCTCTACTCAGCCAGCCACATGATCAGGCGCCCGGAATCGACCTGCGTCTACAAGCCTGGGCCATGCGGACCCCTGGACCTTTCCTGCAGCTACACCGAAAAGAACGATGGAAAAAGCGTCGAGTATGGCGTGCAGAAGCTAGGCCGGGGGATGCTCGCCTCCCTCGGCGCTGGTGGCATGTCCGGCTTGCTGGGAGTAGGAGGGGGCACGATCCAAGTGCCGGTGATGAACCTGTGGATGGGGGTGCCGATGCGGGCCGCCTGTGCCACCTCGAACTTCATGATCGGGGTCACGGCGCTCGCTGGAGCGGTCGTCTACTACCAATTCGGCCTGGTGCAGCCCTTGCTTGCTGGCATAGTGGCGGTCGGCGCATTCTTCGGTGCGGCCGTCGGGTCAAGGGTGGCGCATCGCATCAACGGCGAGCAGCTGAAGCGGCTGTTCGCCGTGCTGATGGTCTTCGTGGCGGCGCTGATGTTCCTCAAGGCAGCGGGGGTGATTGCCTGACGGCGACCGGGTCCGACCAGCTCAATCGCTGGGTCCGTTTGGTCCTGTTGATCGGGATGTGGTGCAGCATGCTGCTGCTGGTAGCTGGTCTGACATGGTTTGCGCTGGCGCCTTCCCCCACCAACATCACTTTGGGCCCGATAGAAGCGATCAACGCGATCTCGCGTGGAGACCCGATCGGCCTGATCGACCTGGGCATCCTATTCCTTATCGCGACACCACTGGTGCGCATCCTTACTGCCTTGGCGGTCTTCGCGCAGACCCGGGAATGGAAATTCGTCTTCGTATCAGTCCTGGTGCTGGCGATCATCGCACTTGCCATATTCGTGAAGGGCTGACGGGGAGCAATGGCATTCCAAGCAAAACGCGGATTTAATATTGCCATGGAGCATGGAAAGGTTCAATAATTCGGATTGTCTCCACCTTTGCCAGAGGGATGGGCTATGACCGAAAGGAAGGCAGACCGCTGGTACTACTCGTTCCTGCCGTTCAACGTAGCCGGCGGCAGCACCTCGCCTCTCATCCCTTTGTTCGTCACGGAAGGACTGGCAGGCAACGTGGCGCAGGTAGGCATCATCAGCGCCATCTCGTCCTTGGCATCGGTCCCGGCCAACATCATCTGGGGGAACCTCTCCGATACGCTGAAAAGACGCAAGGTCTTCGTCCTCATCGGCTTCATCGGTCTAGCGATCCCATTGCTGCTGATGGGGCTTTCGACCGACATACAAACTTACTATCTGGCCAACTTCATCCTGGGGGCTATTTCAGCGGCGGCCGCGCCGGTCGGTACCGTGCTCGTGCTCGAATCGTTCGACAAAAAGGAATGGGGAAAACGGCTGGGCGATTTCTCCCGTGTGGCTGGCATCGGTTGGTTGGTCGGCCTTGCCATAGGGACGATCTGGCTAAACGCTCAGACCATCGGGTCCACCATCATGGCAATGAGGATGTTGTTCATCGCAGCCGCTGCCCTGGCAATATTGAGCGTCGTTCTTGCGTGGAAATGGATCAAGGAGCCGAAGGCGAAGGTCGATAGGAAGGAGGTCGCAAGCGAGGTCAAGATCCCGCTGATCAGCTTCGAGCGCGGACGATACACACCAACCAAGGTACTTCACATCCTCAAGATCAGCGCCAAGAACCTCAGGCCGAAGAACTTTCCCCGCAACCTGAAGATCTACTACGTTGTGATGTTCTTAGCGTTCACCGGCTTCCTGACTTTCTACGTCGGCCTGCCGATATTCCTGAGCCAGAAGCTGGGCCTGA
>PNBI01000042.1 GCA_003135935.1 Methanomassiliicoccaceae archaeon | reverse complement strand
GTGGTTCGGTATGCTAATACTGATTCCGCCGGCAACTACTCGTTCGCCAATCTGAAATCGGGCGAATACGAGCTCCATCTGTTTAAGAATGGGTTAGTGGAAAGCACCCTCCCGATCTCATTAGCGCCTTTCGAGGACAAGCGGGTCGACCCGGTCATGTCCCGTTCCCCGGTCGAAGGTCTCAAAGGATTCATCGGCGACCTCGATCTGACGCATTCGCTGATGGTCGTGGCAATGCTGGTGACAGTCATCATAATGGCCTTCGCCATCTACATCCGCATGCGCTCGACCAAGAAGCCGGACATGTTGGCCAACGAAGAAGAGGAAGAGGAAGAACGCGAAGAGAAGCAAAAGAAGAAATGATATCAGATTCCGAGCTGCTTCCTCACATTGGGTAGATTGCTTGCCACCGTCTCATCCACCCGTTTGTACAAGCTCTCACCGTGAGCGTCTATGGCGACGATCAGAGGGCCGAAGCTTTCCACTTCCAACTCGCACATCGCTTCGGGCATCCCCAGGTCCTGCCATTCCACTCGCTTGACGTCCTTGATCCCTTCAGCGGCCAGGACCGCAGCGCCCCCAGTATGTGCCAAATAGACGCAGCCGTGCTTGGCCATTGCATCCACCGTCGGCTGGGACATTCCGCCCTTACCGATTATGGCGCGGACGCCAAAGTGTTCGATGAACTGCGGCTCCATAGAATCCATCCTGCTGCTGGTGGTCGGTCCAGCGGCGATGACGTGCCACTTGCTCCCTTCGTTCCTCAGCATCGGCCCGCAATGGCACAGTACCGCGCCATGAAGATCGAAAGGCAATTCTCTACCCTCCCTGGCGTATTCCAGCGCCCGAAGGTGCATTTCGTCCCGGCCAGTATATATGATGCCGTCCAAGGTCACCTCGTCACCGAACTTGAGCGATCGGACGTCCTTCTCCGAAAGGGGCGTCTTCAGCCTCACCAAAACCCCTCCCGGGAATACTGCACCGAGCCGTCCCTCGCTATCCTGGCGGAGGCGCGCCTCGCCGCCCAACATTGCAGGCACACTGCCACGGGCAAGCTTGCAGTATGAGTGTAAGCCTCTTCCACTCTGACCCCCAATACGGTGGTCTTCCCCCCGAGCCCCATCGGCCCGATGCCAGTGAGGTTCAGCGCCTGCTTAAGCTCGCTCTCCAACGCCGCAAGTTGTTGGTCTGGATTGCCGATATTGAGTGGACGAAGAAGCGCCTGCTTGGCCAGGAGCATCGCCTGATCCGCAGAGCCTCCAATCCCCACGCCTACTATCGTGGGCGGGCAGGGTTTGCCGCCTGCTTTGATCACCGTGTCAAGCACCAATCTCTTGATGCCTTTCAGCCCTTGCGAAGGAGTGAGCATGGCGAGGACGCTCATGTTCTCGGATCCCGCGCCCTTCGGCATCACCGTCACCTGCGTGAAGTCGCTGTCCGAATAATCGTAATGGATGGTTGGGACACCTTTGCCGGAATTATTCCCTGGATTCTTTCGGGTGATCGGATGGACGGCATTGGCCCGCAACGGTACCTCTGAAGTTGCGCGACTCATGCCCCGCCGAATACCTTCCTCCAGGTCCGGCAGGCATCTTCCGCTGATGAAGAAGGTCAGCATTCCTGTATCCTGGCAAATAGGAACGGATAACCGGTCAGCTGCAGCCACATTCTCAAGGATGGTGCGGAGCTGAGTTCTTCCGACCTCGCTGGTCTCCTCTCTCTCGGCGTCGCGAAGCGCCCCTAAAACGTCGTCCGGGAGCGATGTCACCGCGATGCGAAGCAGGTTGACTGTGACGTCCTCGACGAGCTTGGTGGACCCCAACATGTTACCTCAACTGACGTGGTAAGACGAAAGCTATCTATTTTAGGGTTTAAGAAGACCATGGCGGAGCGAGCGATATCCCTTTTTATAGGAGCTACCTATGCGCTCTAGGCAGGTTTGGCAATGGAAGACCCGATCGTTCTTGAGAATCTGACCAAGGATTATGGTGACAACTTCAAAGCAGTTGATGCGCTCAACCTCAAGGTAAAGAGGAATTCCTTCATTGGCTTCCTCGGGCCCAACGGTGCGGGAAAGACCACGACCATCAAGATGCTAACGAATCTGTTGACCATCACTTCTGGGAAAGCGTACCTGAACGGCGTGGACGTTGTCTCAGACCCGAAGAGCGCTCTCTCGGACATCGGAGCGGTGGTCGAGACGCCCGAGTTCTATCCCTTCCTCACGCCGATCGAGACGTTCGAGTATCTCGGGTCGCTCAGGGGCATGTCCAAGCAGGACATCACCAAGCGCGGCAAGGAAGTGCTCGAGCTGGTGAAGATGACCGATTGGTCTACCGTCCGCATCGGCAAGTTCTCCAAAGGAATGAAGCAGAGGATAGCTCTGGCACAGGCATTGCTCCACGAGCCGAGCCTGATCATCTTGGACGAGCCGACCTCGGGTCTTGACCCTCGTGGCATGGTGGAGGTGCGCGAGGTCCTCTTGGAGCTGAAGAAGCGAGATTACACCGTGTTCATGTCGTCACATATGCTCAACGAGGTTCAGGAGATATGCTCCGAGGTCGCCATGATCGATCATGGCAAGCTGCTGGCATATGATACCGTGGAAGCGTTGGTCTCGAAGGTCGAGAGCAAGCGATTGGAGGTGCGCCTCGCCAACCAGGTGTCCGGTGAGGCAATGGACAAGCTCCGCGCCTACCACGGCGTCGAGCTCTTGAATGTCCTGGCACCGAACAATTTCCAGTTAGACTTCAAAGGAGGAGATGAGGATCAGGCGGGGCTTCTACTGTTCTTACAATCGCAAGGCTTGAAAATCGTCTCTTTCAAGGAGTCAGGCCTGGCGCTCGAGAACCTTTACATGAGCTTGATCAAGAGCTCGAGGTGACAAGAATGACAACCATCCTGAAACGCAATCCGCCTTCGGACATGAAACAATTGATGTTCGTGACACGCTACGACATCTACAAGCACCTCAGGAGCAGGAGGCTCATTGGCTTTCTAGCCCTTGAGACGATCCTGTTGTTCTTCATTCTCGCCCTGCCTCCGCTGCTTGGGCACCATTACAACAACGATCCTAACGGATTCATAGCAACTTTTACCGGCCCCAACGCCATCAACCTGCTATTGGCCATCGGAGCGACGCTGTTCGCTGGCGACGCGATAGTTAGTGAGTACCAGAACAGGACCGGTTACCTGATCTTCCCCAATCCAGTGAAGAAGTCGGTCCTATTCGCAGGCAAGTTCCTGGCCAGTGTCATCATCATCGGAGGCGGGGTCATCATTTGGTATGGCGTGGCGATGATCTCCGGAGTGGCGGTGACTGGCAGCGTGACGAGCCTCGCCTTCTACTCTCTACTGTTGGCGCTGCTCTATGCGGTGGCGTGCATCGGTGTGGGGTTCTTCCTCAGCACCCTTATGAAGGGGTCGACCGGAGCGCTCGTGTTCACTTTCGCTCTGCTCTTCCTGATCCTTCCTATAGTCGATTCAACGGTTGGAGGACTTGGAGGGGTGAAGCCGGACGCGTCGCTCTCGTTCGCTGGTGGCTCGGTCGGCTATATCCTGGAGACGCCCTATCCTGTCGATATCAGTCGGACGATGCATGTCGGGGGGCAGAACCTGACCGTGTATTCCTTCTACCCTGATGTGACCGTGGCGGTCGTGACCATGCTTGGCTATACCGCGATATTAGGCGCCCTCAGCCTGATCCTCTTCAAACGAAAAGAAATGGTCGGCTAGATATGCGAATCGAGCTCCTGGTCGTGGGCGATGAGCTGCTGGCCGGCCAGACGGACCCCTATCCGACGGAAATGCTAGGATTGATCCGAAGCAAGGGAGCACATGTCAGCCGAATGGCAGTGGTATTGGACGAGCGAGGGGCCGTCGTCGATGAACTGACATCGTGCAAGCGTAACGGCGCATCGCTGGTCATCGTGACCGGAGGCCTCGGACCGACTTTGGACGACATCACCAGGTACGCGGTGGCGGATTATCTCGGAAAGGAACTCGTCCTGGACCTAGAGGCTTTTGGATGGATGAAAGAGGCTTTCGCCAAGCGGCATGGCATGGATGTGCAGCCAAGGAAGGAAGCTTCGCTAATGGCAATGGTGCCCCGAGGAAGCAGGGCGCTGCGCAACCCGGCAGGCATCGCCTGCGGCGTCTTAGCCGAAAAGGAAGGAATGACGATCACCTGCCTCCCAGGATTTCCTAAGGAGATGCTAGCGATGTTCCGAGAGCATGTGCTCCCGCTCGTGGAGTCGGACGGAGTCTTCGAAAGCGAGATCCTGGTGAGGCATGGCGAATCGGAGATGGAACATCTGTTCCAGCTCATCGCCAAAGAGTTCAAGGTGCGCCTCTCCTCGCTTCCGAAGGAGAATTGGAGCGAGCGAGGGAACCTTGTGGTCATAAAAGGGGAGAGAGAAGAGGTCGAACGAGCGGTGGAAAAGCTCGCCGAACTTCTCGAATCCGAGTTCCCAGCAAAGGATTACCAAACCAATCATCCTTTTCAATAGGTCGACCTTGCAATTCACACGAGTTTCTGAAGTTTGGAATCTTTAAGGGTTCGAATTCGCGCCATGACCTAAGGGGAGAATATTTTGGACTTAGACATGTGTGCGTTTTCGACCGTGGCTGAGCAATTGGTTTGGTCATTATGCAATAAAGCAACTTCCGCACATAAGCAAACAATAAGAGCTGATTTCTTGACCAGGATGAAGGTCCAATTGTCTCGTCTGGTATCGAAGTCAATGCTCAATGCTTGTCGCCTTATTGTCGATGAGCGATCCCTATCGGCCCGATCGATTGGCGAAGATAGCAGTAAATCCGGGGCGACCCATTACTCTGCATCCAACCGATCTAGGACCTCTCCTTGTCCGAAAATGAATAGCCTCGGCTTACCGCCAGAGAGCTCAATATAGGTGTTGTGAACAGTAGCATCGGTGACCCAAGAACCCGTGTTCACAACGTTTTCCTTTCTATTTATGAACGGGCGATGGGTGTGTCCATAGACCAGAATCTCGTTCGGCCTTCCCCCTTGCTTTTCGAAAGCCCGCTTGTTCAATTCCTTCATATTGTCCTTGAGCCTTGTTTCTGGCGTGCTCTGGAGCCTTCTTGCAGCGTCCTGGATTCGATGCTTTTTTCGCCGCGTGATCATTGAGAAGAAGTAAGTGATCTCGCTCCACGTCTTGGTCGTTAGGCCCCAGACCTCTTCCTCGATGGAGCCTTCCCCATCGGACATGAGGTGACAGAGGGCATTCATCACCATGTACATTATCGGCTCTTCATCCTCCGAGCCATACTCGAACTCATAACCGTGCATGAATCGGTATGTGTATTGGCCGTCTGTGATGCTTAGTTCTCGACTGAACTCTATCGGGTACCGGAAATATGTTTTCACATTCCTTAGGTGATGAACGTGGTAATCATGATTGCCTGCAACATAATGCACATGGATGCTCTTCGGAAGGTCAAGAATTCTATTCATTGTGTCCCGGTTCTCCAGGAACACTCCCGAAGCGTCCCTCCTCCACATGTCTACGATGTCGCCTAGAAGTACGAGATCAGTCACATCAGTCTTCTTTTGTAGCTCTTCGAGAAAACTGTTCAACGCGGCATAGTCGCACATCTCGTATCCCAGATGAGTGTCCGAGATTACCACTATCTTCTTCTGTTCCATTTCCTAATCATCATTGATGAATTCAGTAAATAAGCCTGGCTATCGTTCATTTCAATTGTCGGGAATCAAGGTTCGAACCTCACCGCAGCCCCACCAATTATTCCTATTTCTCGCCTTCCTTTGGCCTATGCTCCAGGAGGTAATATTTGGATTTTGGACAAGATGTGCTATAA
>PNBI01000127.1 GCA_003135935.1 Methanomassiliicoccaceae archaeon | reverse complement strand
TTGCGCTCGGTGATGTCCCGAATATTGCCGTCTCGATATAGCGGCCGGCCGGCGCTGTCTTTGACAAGGGACATGCGATTGGAGACCCAGCGGTAGTCGCCGTTTTTAGTCCGTTGACGGTATTCCAGCTCTCCATAGCCAGTATCATCCAAGCTCGACAGCACCGCCTGCATGGCAGGCAGATCGTCTGGGTGAATCAATGCATGCAACGTCTCGATATCCGGCTCCATTAATTCGTCTGCAGAAAAACCTACCACCGTTTCGGCAGACGGGCTGATGTACTCGCAACGACCGGTTTGCGCGTTCAGGCGATAAATTACATCCCGGGAATTGTCGAGCACTGAGCGGAAGCGCACCTCGCTCTCCCGCAGCGCTTCCTCGGCCAGCTTGCGCTCGGTGATATCGATCTCTGAGCCGACGTTTCGTATGACCTTACCCGAAGAGTCGCGGATTGCTTTGCCCCGATCGAGTACCCAAATGTAAGAGCCATCCTTGCGACGGACGCGATACTCCGCCTCATAGACGTCCGTCTTTCCAGCCAAATGCGCTTTCATCGCCGCAATGATCCGCGGCGCGTCATCGGGATGAATGCGGGAGATCCATTCATCCTCGCTGTCGCCGATCTCATCATCGGCATAACCGCGCATCGCCTTCCAATTAGTAGAAAAGTGGATGCGCTTGTTGATTACGTCCGAGTCCCAAAGGCCGGCAGAAGACCCGTCCATGACCAACTCGTAGCGTTGGACGCTCTCGAGTAGAGCATCTTCAGCTCTTTTACGGTCAGTAACATCGTTGAAGCTGGTGGTGAACTGTCGAGGTGCGTTCCTGTACACCGAGACTTCGAAAAACTTGCCCAGCGATTCGGTATGCTCCGTGAAGGAATCGGGAATCCCAGTCAGGGCAACTCGTCCGTACCGCTCGATCCAATTGGGTTCGATACCGGGCAGCACTTCGCGTACCGTCTTTCCGATCACTTTCTCCCTTTCCAAGCCGGTAAATTTCTCGAATTCGGGATTGACTTCCAAGAATCGATAATCGTAGGGAATCCCTGCTTCATCGGTCATTATTTCATGGACCGCGATTCCTTCCAGCGCATTATCGAACAGGCTACGATACCTCGCCTCACTCTCGAAGAGCATTTTACGCTCGGTTTCTATCGTGGCCAGCATCTGATTGATATTGTCAGCCAGTCCTCCAATTTCGTCTTCCCCTTGGGAGGAGACATGTAGTTCGCCCCTGGAATCTGGATCCATTCCAGATACTTCCCGACGAAGCGTGCTCAATCTGGAGACGACCGTCCTCTCAAGCAGTACCACCGTGACGATCCCGAAGACGAGACTTGCGGCGATTAGGGAGATTAGAAGGGCGTATTCCAGCATCGAGCCTTGGGCAAGGATGTTCCGATCCAGCGTGAGCCCAATGGCCATCGCCGGGTTGTTGTAGACATCCTTGATCAAAGCAAAGCCTCCGATGGCGGATTGGTTTATTGCTTTGATCGTCCACTGGTTACTGGTTAGGCTGTTTAATCCTTCGTCCCCAATCTCGTTTCGAAGATCAGCCCCCCCAATTATGAAAGACCTGATCGGCAATCCGGTTGAGTTTTCAAAGTGGCTGAGTAAGGTATCGTCCATCACCCTTCCCATGATGAATGCACCTTCCGAGGGGCCTAGGGCATTACTCAATAATATGGGCCTGGCCGCGATAAGTACAGGTCGACCATCGACCATTATCAAACCAGTTGTCCCATTGCCGGCGATACAGCGGCTAACTATCAATCCATCCAAAGAAATGTGGCTTACCATTCCCGGCGTTAATGGCTCTAGCTCATCGCTAGTAATATTGTATTCCTTGCCAAAAGCGATGGTTCCATTGGTGCCGACAAGAACGATGAAGTTCATCTCCAAATTCTTGAATGTCTCTGAAATCAGATTGGCGTCCGCGAACGTCTGGTTTTGATCGATCATGAAGAAGTATGTGTCGTTCCAAGTGGCATAGTCCCTCGTGGAAGTATCGATCGAATGTATCTCGTTCTGCAAAACGTTCTTCACAACATCTATCTTTTCTCGGGTCGAGTTATTCTCCAATGTTTTGAAACCGGCAGAAAAGACGAAATTTGAGCTCAATAGAATGACTAGGAGCAGTCCTATCATCGCGATTGAAACGAGAACCATGATCTTGGTTCGGATACTTTTCTTGATGGACCAGGTCATATCATTCAATCCAGCAATCTGCCGAGAGTGACAACTTAGATGCATCAACCTTTCTAGCGATTAAATAATCATGGGGAACGTTCTCATTGTTGATATCTATCCTCTCGCCCATTGGCTGCATCCATTTCCACACTTGCGACCGTAATCATTAACTCCAAGCCACGCCAAATAGATAAACGGTGGAATATTGAAAGCGATCTGGAGCGGGTCCCTGTCGTTCGGGCTTGTGAACATCCCTATCAAGCTGTACTCGGCGGTCAATCAGAGGCCGGTCACATTCCATCTCCTGCATGAGAAGGACCAGTCACCGATAGAGTACAAAAGGTGGTGCTCCAAGGGGGATCACAATGTACCGTGGAATGAGGTTGTGAAGGGAGTTGACATGGGGGACGGGACCTACTACGTCTTCTCGAAGAGCGAGCTCTCCCTCCTCAAGCCGAAGAAGAGCGATACGTTCGAAGTGGTCGAATTCGTGGACGGAGGCACGATCGCCCGGGTCCTGACCGACTTGCACTATTACCTCGGTCCAGACAAAAGCGGGCTGAAGTCATATTTTCTCTTGCACGAGACCCTCCGAAAATCCGGAAAGGTAGCGATCGGCTCTTTCGTGATGAGGGAGCGCGAGTACGCCGGTGTCATCGAGCCTTTTGGGCCGGCTATGCTTCTAACCACCCTGAACTATGAGGACGAGGTCCGTTCGGTCGAGGAGATCGAAGGGTTGAAGGAAGCACCAGCTCTCAAAAAGAACGAGCTCGAGCTGGCGGAGCAATTGATCCAAAAGATGACAACGAAGCGTCTGGACATCTCGAAGTTCCATGACACGTTCTCCGACAAGCTGAAGGGTGCCTTGGAAAAGAAAGACCTGAAGCATCTGGTAACGGTGCAGGAAGAGGTCAAGCCGACGACCGAGGAGAACCTACTGGATGCTTTAAAGGCGAGCCTGGAGGGGTGACTTGCGCCGGCCTATGCTGGCCTTCCAAGGCAGCAAGGGGGACCTGGCCAGAGAGGGATACATCTTCGAGCCGAAGCTGGATGGCACCCGGGCGCTATGTTACAAGGAGGGGGCGCATCTCCGGTTCATAAATCGACGCGATCATGAAATGACCGCAAGGTACCCTGACTTCAAATTCGCGGACCAGATCAGCGCGCGCAGCTGCGTCCTTGATGGCGAGGTCGTGGTCTTCGATGGGCAGGGGAATCCCAGCTTCCGGTTGCTGCAGAAGCGAGAGCTGGCCGCGCCAGGGATGTACGCCCTGCGATCTGGGCAGCATCCGGCAACCTACATCGTCTTCGACATCCTAGAGATCGATGGCAGGGACATCACTGGCCTGCCTCTGTCCGAGAGGAAGAAGATACTCGAGGCGACAGTAAGGGAAAGCGAACATCTGAGGCGGATAATCTATACTCAGAAGGGGCAGCGGCTTTGGGATTTGATCTACCCAAAAGGCATCGAGGGCGTGATGGCCAAGAGGATCGACGGAGCCTACGAGGAAGGAAAGCGGTCCACGAGCTGGCTGAAGATCAAGACCGTCATGACGATTGACTGCGTGATAGTAGGCTTCACGCATGAGAGGAGGGCGATATCCTCATTGGCGCTGGCTGTGTATGTGGGAAAGGAGCTGCAGTTCGTCGGTAGAGTAGGGACGGGTTTCACCGAGGAATTCCTAGAGAAGTTGCGCGAGACGCTTGAAAGGATAAAAGTGCCAAAGCCGGTGGTTGTGAACCCGCCAGATGACGAGACCGACTGGGTCAAACCCGAGATGGTATGCGAGGTCGAATACCTCGAGTTTACGTCGAACTATCATCTAAGGGCTCCAGTGTTCCGTAGATTGCGAGATGACAAGACGCCAGAGGAATGCACACTGGACGCAGCGCTGAAGCAAGGAGAATGACCGATTCTTTCTCGGTGAACTCATGAACCTCGATTATTGAGTTGCGGCCGCAATCGTCCAATGCGTTTGAACCGCTAACTTGCGACGCACTTCATACATTGACTGAATTCCTTTAATTAGCAATTGCTATACTAACGTAATCGAGCGAAAGGTCTGAATGATCAAGATCCTATTAGTGGACGATGAGCTCCATCTATTGGAGATTACCAAGGCATTTCTAGAAGCTTCTAAAGAGATCGAAGTGGAGACCGCGCTCTCAGCCATGGACGCGATCGAGAAGATCCGTATGACCGGATTCGACGTTATCGTCTCAGACTATCAAATGCCAGAAATGAATGGAATCGAACTCTTGAGAACCATACGGTCACAAAATGACCCAACTCCTTTCATCCTCTTCACGGGAAAGGGAAGGGAGGAAGTGGTCATCGATGCTTTGAACGCTGGTGCCGATTTCTACTTGCAGAAGGGCGGGGACCCCAGAGCACAGTTCGCCGAGCTGGTGAGCATGGTCAAGAAGGCGGTCCAAAGACGCCGCATGGAACTCGATCTGATTCAGAATGAGCTGAAGTTCGAGACTATTTTCAATTCGGCCAATGATTCGATCTATATTCTTGACCCCAATGGCCGTATCATCGAGATAAACGACATAGGATGCAGCTGGCTTGGATTCTCCAGAGAAGAAATGTTGCAAAAGAATGTGATCGATCTCGACACTGAACAATATGCCATGCAAATGCCGAATCGGCTGAAGGAGGTCATGGAATTCGGATTCGCATTGTTCGAGACGGAATGGGTGACGAAAGGCGGCAAAAGGATCCCCATCGAGGTCAGTGCCCGAAAGATCAATTATGCTGGTAAACCAGCGATTCTGAGCGTTGCCCGTGACGTGAGCGAACGCAAGATGAGCGAGGAAATCCTATTCGAGAACGAGATCAAGTTCCGCACGGTTGCTGATTTCACATATGATTGGGAGTACTGGATCGGTCCTGATGGCCGTTTTATCTATTGCTCGCCTTCATGTGAAAAGATTTCTGGCTATTCCTCCGATGATCTAAGGCATGACCCAAGTCTTCTTCCCGCAATGATCCATCCTGAAGATAGACCATTGTATGAAAAGCACCTTAAAAAGGCCGGCGGGGTCGAGCCTTTCGAAATTGATTTCAGGATCATTACTAAAGAGGGCGAGGAGCGTTGGATCTCTCACGCATGCCAGCCTGTCTTTGATGACGAAAAAAGATATTTGGGAAGGCGTGTCAGCAATCGAGACATTACAGAGCGCAAGCAAACGGACGCAGCTCTGCGCGATAGCGAAGTCAGGTTCCGTGAGCTCTTCAAAAACATGGAAAACGGTATTGTGATCTATGAAGCGACATCAGAAGGAAATGATTTCATCATAAGAGATTTCAACTCCTGGGCCGAGAAGATCGAAGGAGTAAGGAAGGAGGATATTGTCGGGAAGAAGGTCACGGAGGTCTTCCCAGGCGCGGAGAACATGGGCATAGTTGAGGTATTCCGCTCGGCGTGGAAGACCGGTAGAACCGAGCATCTTTCAGAGGCAGCTTACACTGACGCGAGTGGTGCAAAGACGTGGCGTGAGAATGTTGTCTTCAAGCTGCCAAACGGTGAGATCGTCTCTATTTACAATGATATCACTAAAAGAAAGAGGACGGAAGAGGAGCTGCGTTCAGCCAAGCAGGTATTCACAGATTCAATTGCCGCCGTGGGCATCGCCGATTCTATGGGAATCATGACGCGAGTCAACGAAGCATTCCTACAATACCTGGGTTACTCCAGCCAAGAAGAGGTAATTGGCAGGCCAATTAGCGATTTCATGATAGACAATAACGAATTTGGGTCCATTATGAAATACCTCGAGTTAAAAGAGAAATGGCAAGGGGATTATCAAGCTAGAAGGAAGGACGGATCGATGGTCCTGGTGCATAGCCTCATCATACCCCTCAAGGATAAAAGCGGCAAGTCGATTGGCTACCATGCGACTGCCATTGATATTTCAGACCAAAAGACCGGTCAAGAGACCAGCCCAGCCACGAATGTCAAGCTGAACATTCTCTCCAATATCACGGTACACGACATCCAGAATCAAGTCGTTGTCCTAAATGGACTGGTCTACAAAGCCAAGCATGCAAATAGTCCGGTTCAGGTCAAGGAGTATCTATCAAGGATCCAGCAGGTCGCAGACAAGATACAATCTCATGTGGCCTTCGCCCGTGAATATCAGAACTTAGGGAAGGCGCCTCCATCCTGGATTCGTATAGATGCTGGCATCCAAGACCTAGCCTCGAAGTTCGACTCGAAATGGGTGCAGTTCGAAGTTGACACCGGTTCCCTGGAGGTCTTCTCCGATACCATGCTGAACCGGGCATTCTACAATCTTATCGACGATACCCTTAAGCATGGCCAGAAGGCGACTAAGATCAGGTTTTCAGCGAAGCCGCGAGGAGAGGAGCTCGTGCTCGTTTATGAGGACAATGGCGTCGGCGTGCCGATGGACCGGAAGAAGAACATTTTCGAGAAGGCATCCAGCAGCCAGAAGGTCCACGGCTTGGTGCTGGTCAAGGAAATCCTGGGAATCACTGGAATGACGATAGTGGAGAATGGCGAGCCAGGGAAAGGCGCTCGCTTCGAGATCGTCGTGCCCAAGGGCAACTTCCGATATCCTGGTAGCGATCAACCAAAATCGAAATGACCAATTCATGCATGATTCGATCCCCTGACCTGTCTGCCGATCAATCTGCGGATGTAGGAAGGCATAAATCGATTGAGCTACGCTAATCGAATCGAATGAGGTTCGTCAACCGTTGGAGCGTGGCTATTCTCGTCGCACTGATGGTGATCATCGCGGGCGTTTTCGTCGGACTGACGGTGCGACCCAATCCGGAGATCACTCCCAACGACCAGTTCTTCAAAGTCTCGATAGGTCCAACGCCGGTGTTCAATGCCAGCACCTACACCCTCAGGATCGATGGCCTGGTGAAGCAGCCATTCGAGCTGAATTATTCGGAGCTAAAATCGCTACCCAATGAATCGGAGATTGTCACGCTGAGTTGCGTCACAGGGCCTAGCGCAACGGCAAATTGGACCGGCGTCAGCCTGAAGAGCCTTCTGGACCGCGCTCAGGTGAACGATACCGCGATCGATGTGATCTTCCTCTGCGCGGATGGATATTCGACCAGTTTGACCGTCTCAGAAGCGTCCAGCTCAGGCGTCATACTCGCCTATGGGATGAACGGTGTCAGCCTTCCGCCGGACCAAGGCTTCCCTCTGCGCGTTGTTGTGCCGAATAACTGGGGATACAAGTGGGCCAAATGGGTCACTCACATCGAGATTGTGGACACCGATTTCAAGGGCTACTGGGAAAGGGTTGGCTGGGCCGACAATGCCACCATCACCCCGATATCGGATTGGCGCGTTCACGCTGCACTCCTTTCGGTGGCAGCGGTGCTCGGTGGGTTCTCAGCCTTATCTGGCCTGAGGAACGCGGAGAATGCTGACCGGGCCAAGAGATTGCCGCGGATCTTCGCCAGCAAGTACCACCGTTACGTCAGTCTGGCATACTATCTACTTCTTTTCGGTACGTTCCTGTTCTGGTCTTCGCAGACGTTCGCATTGCGAGGCTCTCTGTTCTATTCGCTTCATGGAAGAATCGCATTACTGACCGTGATATTTGCAGTGGCAGGGATAATCTCCGGAATCCCGATGCTGGCAAAGCCCCCGAAGTGGAGGTGGTTCCATTGGGTCACCAACATGACCGCCTATCTACTCCTGCTGGCGACCATGGTCCTCGGGGTACTCAGACTGTTCACTTGACCAGGATTCCGGACAAAATTTACCCAAATCAGCAGGCGAAGATAGGATTGATGAGTAAACGGCAGAAACCTTCGCTCATTGCTCCGCATTTCATTTCAAAATCACGTGCTTCCGAAGATATCCAGATATGCCCATTTTAGGAACAATGCGTTCATATATCTGGTTTGGGTATTCAGCCTCCGGAGAACCTATCGCGGAGGAGTTTAGCATGAGCCGGGAGAAACTGGATGCGACTGATAAGGAGCTTTTGCTCGTCCTTGCAAATAATCCAGAGTGGACCTACGAGGAAATCGCGGACCATATGGGAATGACCAGCCGTTCGGTCGGCTATAGGATCGAACGCCTTAGGGAGATGAAGGTCATCCAGAAGGCGCATCTCATCTACTACGACCGCCTGGGGGACCTCATCTATTCCGTGGTATTGACATTGGATACTGGCATCAGCGTGCAAGACCAAGAGAAGATCGTGAACGAGCTCAAGGAGCATCAGTCCACCATCCAGGTCTTCAGCTGTATCGGATCGTTCAGCATGATCCTTCTGTTCCATGCAGAGGGCCCAAGGGAGGCCCAGAAGCTGCTTCGCGAGCTCATCGTATCGAAGAAGCATTTCTCCAAGTACGAGATATCGCAGATCACAGACATCTACAGCATCTATCGTCATTACGTCTGAGCTGAGGTAGATGCCCAATATCCGCTTCGAGCCGCTGGGCAAGACCATTGGCACTGAGGTGGATGACGAGACCGTCTTGCAAACAGCGAACCGGGTAGGCATACCGATCGAATCGGTGTGCGGTGGGCGTGGCAAGTGCGGCCGCTGCCTGGTGC